>NZ_JAVRBR020000095.1:0-67197 GCF_034531165.2 Dendronalium sp. ChiSLP03b
AATATTTCTGATGGTTCGATAAACTATCTTTTGTGAACTACCTCTTTGAACCTTAATCGGGTATTTGACAACTGGTGGCTTATGTATTGACATCACAAAAACCCCATCTGTACAACATTTTGGTTTTTTGGAGGCTGACAGGTCATTCCTTCGACTGACTGACATTTGATAGCCAGTTTTGTGGAATTCAAGGAAATTTCAGATATCTTTCTTTGATTTGGCAGGGGTAAGAACACATATTTAGCATTCTGACCATTACCTTCAGTTCGTAGATATCTGTATTGCGTACCCTCAATCATATATACTTGCGATTGATTCAGGGTTCTAGGCTCGTAAACAGGATTTAGTTTCATGATTACTTCTCCAGTTCTAGATAGTAACCATTCCCTGTATTCTTTACCTTGGCTATATCTTTGGTTATCAAATCTTGAATCACAGTCTGGCTAAAAGTTAATTCTGATAACTTAACTCGTCCTCCCCTGTTCTGAAGAAACAGCAGACAAGCGTTTTTATTATCAACAGGGTTTTTAGTGCTGGATAGGGTTGCCATATTTCTGATGTTTGAAATTGTTTAAAGTAAGAATTCAGGAGTTGTAAAACTTCTAAATTCCAAGTATTTGTTCTAGCCGTAAACTTCCAGTGACGGGGCTTTCCTTTTGAGATTACCCTGACCATCGTCACCATTGGTTGTAATAGTAGGACTTTTGCATTCCGATTGATTGCAAGTAAAATCCCAATGGTTGATTTGTTCTCTGTGCCTATGCTCTACAATACAATTCGCAATTCGCAATTCGCAATTCGCAGTTAGGATTAGTAGAGAATTAAACTCTTCACACTATCATTAACCATTGCATTTTTACTTGAAATAAGCACAGTTTTAATGTTTATTATTGCTTAATTATTCAATTGTATAGTCCGCATTTTAATTGCGAATTGCGAGTTGCGAATTGCGAATTGATAAAGGGCATCCCAGGCAAGTTGAAGTTCTTGTTGCTTATTCATTGAGTTTATTTGAAGTTCTCATTTCAGACTTTGCGAAGCAATACTGTTCATGCCAAAATTACCTTTGTAGTTGAATCGGTTCCCTAGAGCGATCGCTGTTGATTTAACAAGCTATCGCTTTAGGTTTAAACAGACTATTGCTACCGAGGCAATGATTTTTTGCTATACAAAAAGCGGTCTGCTGTTAACAAACCGCTTTTGATTTTGATGCGTAATATGAATGTGCTGAAAAGGTTTTACTGCGCGAATCTCGCTAACAATTCTTCACGGGACAAATTAGATAATTGCAATAGCACACTGGCAAATTCTTCTGGTGGTAACTGTAATAAACTATTAACAACTCTCGACAGTTCCTCATCCACAGTACCAAACCGGAATCTCAACAAGTTTTCTACAACATCCCGTTGTCCCTGTTGTCTTGTTGTATCTTCCCATTGCTGATAAGCTTGCGACAAGTTCATGATTAACTCCCGATCGTCTTCTGTTAATTCGGCTTGCTGTTGAACTACAACAATCCGCCAATTGGTAATTAGTCTTAAGGTGTTTTGTCTTAATTGGTTGCTTTCTGGAAGTGCCAACAATTGGGCTACAGCTTGGCGTTGTGTTTCTCCTCTACCTAAAATCCTTAGCCACAATGTTTCTTGTGTAACTGGTAGTTGATTAACTGCTATTACTGCTCCTCTAAAACAATTTTGAACAAAGTAAACTCCGCTTGGCCAGTTTTCTAAGTCTAGTTTAACCTCTAAATCCTTTAACAAAGCCTCTGAGACACTGGGCGATACGATCCACAGTCGGGCTAAACTAGCTTCCCTTAGCCGGGTTTTTTCCCGTTTGGCTTTACGCTGCGCGTCGGCAATTACAACAAATAGTTTGAGAAAGCAGTTGCGTATTTCTGAAAAACTCGGTTGATTGCGAAATGGTTCTAGTAAAGCAGTATTAAGCATAGCTATTCTGCCAAGTAACCCTAAAGTCTCGGCATCAGCAGTAGATGTTGTCGTTGGTGAAAATAAAACATCGACAAATCTTGGTTCATCAGTCACCTCTCTATTAGTTGTTACTTCCCCTAAAGAAGACAGTAATTCTTCTAAAAATTGCTTGGCAAACTGGTCGTGAGGCTTGGTAGTCATATCAAAAATGAGAACTGTGTCTAATTTTACTGGTGAGTTAGTAGTTATATTTCGTCTACGATTTAGATTCACCAGTACTGGCTGTTGCGATCGCTGTTTGGTAATGTAAACGTGCTGAAGTATGAAAATTTCCGTGTAAGGTAATCTAAATAATCTCTGTACTTCAAATTAGTCTTATGACTTACCAACAACTACAAACAGGTGATTACTTTCGCATCTCTGGCTTGAGTACTGGTTACGTCTACCGAAAAGCTAGCGATACGCATTGCAGCTTACACGGGATGTTGCAGCCGATTCGACCGCACACTCCAGTCAGAAAGATGACTGCGATTGAAGTTCAAGAGCATTTTGCCCAACAGCAGTCTGAGCTAACAACTATCAAAAAAGCAGCTAACAAGTAAAATCACAGCAGAACTAGGTCAAAATTAGACTATGAAAATACTTGCGATTTCTGGAAGTCTCAGACCTGGTTCTGCCAATACCTCACTGCTACGTGCTGCTGCAAGAATTATCGGTGAAGGAATTGAGCTTACAATTTATGAAGGATTAGCCAACCTGCCGCATTTCAATCCTGAACTCGACGGTGAAGTTCCTCCAATATCAGTAAACAATTGGCGTAAGCAGCTTAGAAAATCTGATGGAGTAATCATTTGTACACCAGAGTATGCATATGGAATGCCAGGTGTACTGAAGAATGCTTTAGATTGGATAGTCTCATCAGGTGAGTTGGTGGGCAAACCTGTTGCTGCAATCAGTGCCTCTCCATCAGAATTTGGTGGTGCCAATGCTCATGCTTCACTAGTGCTGACATTGACGGCGTTAGCTGCAAATATTGTCCTGGGAGCATCGCTGAGTGTTCCATTTGTGAGTAAAAAACTGAATAATAAAGGTGAACTGACAGACCCTGATACTGCTCAGTTACTCAGATTTGTCCTTGATGCACTTGTAGCAGCTATGAAAGTGCAGCCAGATGCAGCAGAACGCTTGCTATGATTCCCTTAACAGCAATTGAGTTGTACAACATGCTTGTAGAAGTCACAACTACTTCTTGAGGTAGAAGGACATACTAAATGCTGGATTTAGCGTTGAAGTAGATATCCTAATTCCTTTGGTGCTGACGAAGTAGGTTGGTGATATAGGTAGCTATTGAGTTGCTTGATTTTCAACGCCGGATGAATTAAACTCCTGTATGCATTCAGAATTTTGGCAACTCCTCAACAAAAGTGGGCAGCAAGTAGTGCCCATTTTTTGTCTCTCACACCACCAACACCATCTAAATCTAAGAGCGACTTATCAGTATCAGTCGCTCTTATTTTTAAGAGCCAGTTGACTGTTGCTCGGTTGGAGCCGCTCTAACTACCCCTGTAGCTATCATGAACCTCTCTAAACCAATAGCCGCATCCAATGGCTGGGTATAGTGAATTTCGTCTACTGCATTTGACCAATGGGTTAAGTGTTGAAATATAACACCCAGCATTGAATCGTCTTTGTAGACGCGGTATACCTTCGGGAAACCACCTTTGACATAAACAAGTTTGTATCCAGCAAGTGAAATCACCTCTGCATTGGGATCATCTGGGGGCAAGAGAATTTTCTCTGTACATTCTTCATACGAAAAGTAGTCACAATCACAACTGTCTGGAGGAGAAAGTGTAATATTTGTACTTTGTACCATGATGACCTCATTTCTGATTACAGTTTGGGGCGAGTGCGTTCACCGGGTATAAATGCACTTGCCTTTTCATTTGCGCTAAATCAAGGCAACTACCCTCGCCCAAAAGAACGCGATCGCAATCATTAGCAGCGGCCAAATCGCTGTTATCGAGTAATACAGGTATTAATATTTACAAATCGAAGCGAGAGTATAATTGCCGTATTTTGTGCGATGATCCGTATTCGTTATCGATTTAGTTCTAAAGGCGATCGCATATCAATAGAACTGCGATCGCCCTTTCTACAGCCAACACTCACGCTGCCAATAACACCGAACTATACTTTTAGCACAAGGTATAGGGTGAGTAATTGGGAGTATGTCAATGCATTTTTGCTTTGAACCGATGAATGCGGCTAATGCAGAAAAACTTACTCGCTGGCATTACCAGCCACCTTACCAGATGTACAACGGTACGTCTAATGAAACACTGATTGGGTCGTTTGTAGACCCTCAAAACGCTTACTATAGCATTCAGTACAATGGCGAACTAGTTGCCTTTTGCTGTTTTGGTAAGGATGCCCAAGTACCAGGAGGCGATTATGCAAAGGACGCACTTGACATTGGTTTGGGAGTGCGCCCCGACCTGACAGGGCAGGGAAAGGCACAGATGTATATTGCAGATGTCCTCGATTTTGCAAGTTCAAAGTTCAATCCCAGAGTGTTTCGCGTTACAGTGGCAGCATTTAACGAACGTGCGCTCAGAGCATGGAAAAGAGCTGGATTTCAACAGGTACAAGCATTTCTTGCACAAGAGCATAAAGAATCATTCGTCATACTGGTGCGGCATAGTTGATTGCCTCAGCATAGGATTAGGTGGCAGGCGATCGCATTTGTGTTGGATGCAATCGCCCTTCCTAAATCCGAGTGTAAGCAAGGATTGTCTTGCTACATCTTGCATTTCGGAAATTGCGAATTGGTCTTACGCCGCTACTGCCACTCTCACTCCCAACAAGGTTATCGCAGCTTCCCCACTGTCAACTCGTTGTGATGGCCCGTATTGATGCCGTCTACTGTACCAGCCTTCTCTATTGCATCCGACGAAGCCTAACAATCGACCGTCCCGAAACACTTTCGCGCTGAACGATAGCCAGTCTATTTCACCGTGCCACAGACCAAACTTCTTGCAAGCTGTTTCAAGTTCTGCGCTCAATCTTTCGTTCCGTTCTCTTAGTGTTTCTGGCAGTGTTGCTTTAACCTCTGCAACTCTCATCGAAAACCAATCGCGGTCAAATGGTAGCCTTCCGCCATGCATAAGCTGCACCCATACGGTGATGCCGCCTTCTATCCAGATGGTTTTGATCTCCTCTGGAGTGCGTTCGATGATGGTTGCAATGATTTGGCGATCGCGGTGAGTTAGCGGATCTTTGGTTGGGGCTACAGTTTCCGCCTGGGTTGCAACAAAAGCGTTGAGTTCAGCTTGTGCCAACGCTTGCTCGTCAATAGAAGAGGCTTGCTGTGTAAGTGTACTTTGCGTCATAATAAAGTTCCTTGAATAAGGGAAAAGGCGATCGCTAGACTGTCCAAGGTGCAGTGATCGCCTTTGATTTTTACGAACAAAACGTTGTGATTCTCCACAACGCACTCAGCGAAATTTAGCGGAGCTTTTAGAATAGACCAGAAGTGCAATGGCGCAACCTTGGGGACTGCGATCGCACTTTTCACGAGAAAGCTACAGCTATAAGTAAATGTCCTTTGATTGCATCGCCAGGTACTCTTTACCCACTCAATAGTTGAGCTTGTGCTATACCCCAGTAATCATGTCTTAGGACTATGTGTGTTAACTCGAACTTTTTTGCAAACCCTTGATTGCGTTCTGGTGCAGGCGGTTTGCTATTCGCTTATAAAAACTTGAACAAAGTTGCCTATAAGTAGACAAAGTTGTACAGGAAGAAGTTAGCGGTTTATCTTCTAAGAAATCGTCTTTAACGCCGTAGCTTGCGCCTGCCAGATTCCTCCGACAATTGCTTGACCAAAGACCCCCAGTTAGAGATAGCATAGAAGTTGTGACGCTTAATGCTAGATTTCTTGACTAACTTATTTAGTTGGTTCCACAGGCTCCATACGTGCTTTCCATCCTTCACGGACAGATAGGCGGTTATAGAGCCTGGAATATTTTCATTCAATCGCATACCACGCCTAGCAATGGCTAAAGCAGCAGCTTCATCACTGGCTAAACCATACTGACGTGCATATTTCACTAAACCAATTAAACTGGTGTAGGCTGGATTGACTTTCATCAAGTAAATGCCACGATTGCTTAAAATACTTTCTAGTAACTGGTAAAAACGGCTATATGCCCAACTAGAAAGCATCCGAGCATACTTTCTGCCACGCTCTCTTAATTGTTCCTTCTTAGTAGAAAAGTCTAATTCTTCACAAACAATCGGACAATCAAATATTGTGGCTAATCGCACCAGTTGTAAGCAAGCTTCAACAATCTGCACATCTTGTTTGCCTGATGGTAATCCCATCAGCATTGGAATTTGCCCGTGTGCTTTAAGATTGCCATCACTATCAACATAAGCCCAACCGATAGAGCCAGGATTCATATCAATCCCAATACAGCCAAAAGCAGAATGCCTGGAAACTCGATTGACTGGTACGGGTGTAAATTGCACTGCTGCATTCCATTTGTTGTGCTTGCGAAAGAAATGCCATGTCTTTGCGCCATCTTTGGGCAATCTGTTGATATTGCGGTCAAAGTTGCCTAACGAAGTTTGTACGTACTTTCCAAACTTTGATTCTAGGCAAGCTGGGACGCGGAATTTGATAGTATTACCGTTCCATTGACAAACTTGATTACCAAAACTTTCATTCTTAGAACCAACTACAAATACTTGATTTCTAGGAATAACTGTTTGAATGGGGGCTGTCTTTAAGTGTTCGATTTGTTGAGCTAATTTGTAAGCCCGGCGTTTTTTATTGTGAATTTGAAAACGTAAATTCTTCCAATTAGTGTTACGGAACTTTAGAGAACAAGACAGTGGAAGGCGGCATCCTGTTTTAGAATTACGCCAGTTCTTTTTAGCATAGAACCTAGCAGAATCAGATAATTTCTTCTCTGATTTTGTAATCCAAGAGTTAAGCGATTTTAGTTTACCTTCGAGTGTTTTGATGTGGAGCTTACGGTGTTCCTTAGAAGCATTAACCGCACCTTGAGCAAAACTAATTACACCACTGGACTGTCGCCTTGATATACCATAAGCCTTTTGTAAATAAGTATTCCAACTAGAGTCATTGAAGCTATTTACTGCAAAAAGGTGATTAGCTGTCTCACACGCTGCTTTATGGAATACCGAACTGTAAGCAGCTAAAAACATCTCAAACTCTGTGAGTCCTAAACTATTCACTTCTTCTCTTGGAGTTGGTAATCCTTTTACATACGTGAGAGTAGTCATTTACATTGCCTCTTTTACTACTGCTGTCATGCCATCATTTAGTTTTTTGTTTTTCTTGCTTCTAAGTCCGTTTAATCTCAGACAGATAAAATTTTCTTTATCCTGAAGGTGATCTCTCTGAATTAATTTTCCTGGAGTTCCTTTCTTTGCCCTTGATTACTATAGTGCAACTTTTAGTTGCAGTTGTCAACCCCTAATTGCACAATTTTGGTTTCTTTCAAACACAATAATTCAGCTAATGTACAGTTAAAGACCTTACACAAACCTGTGACAATTTCAGGGGAAGCACTTTTGACATCTGAGTTTGTCTCCATTCTGTGCAAATACTGGCGAGAAATCTCTACATCCTTCTCAGCAAGCTTTTTAGACAAAGTTAACAATGGCATATCACCACGTAACAAGCGCATTTTCTCCCCACGCTCCTTTGTCCATTTAATTGATCCCACTTCACTTAGTGGTAACATTACAACCTCTTCTACTTCTTCTTGCCTTGCCATATTGTGCAACATTTAGTTGACAAACTCAATAGTTATCTGCAACTATTAGTATCAAGGCAAAGCACAACCGATCGCCACTTGGAGAAAGATTCTCTTTTGAATCTTATTTTGTCGTGACTACTTGACTAAACGGTAAATTAGCGCAATTCAATGGATTGCAATTAAAAGGCTTTCAAAATCTGAGGCGGCATTGCAACTATGCCGCAATAGCTTTATGCGTCAAAAAAGTGGAGAAAGTATGGACGCGATTATCAACAGTGAAAGTTACTCCAGCCCCTTTGACCAAATTAAACATATTGATAGCGACGGTCAAGAATATTGGCTGGCCCGTGAACTAATGCCCATCTTGGGGTATCAGCAGTGGCGACGACTTGAAGATGCCGTTACCAGAGCGATCGCTGCTTGTAAGAATATAGGGGTTGAGTGCGAAAACCACTTTTTGTCATTGCCGGCAAAAAGTACTGGAGGCAGACCCAGAGACGATTTCAAGCTCAGTCGCTATGGTTGTTACCTAACAGCAATGAATGGTGACTCCCGAAAACCAGAGATAGCTGCCGCACAAAATTACTTTGCAGTAAAAACTCGTGAAGCAGAGTTAGCCCCACAAAATTCAGAACTGCTCGCTCAACTCTTGGAAAGACTCGAACAGCAGAACGCGGTAATTGAAGAACAAGGCAAGGCGATCGCTGACCTTCAAGCCCAAATCCAAAACTTGCTGCCCCCAAGAGCCGACTTCATGCCCCCCGGCTGGGATGCCGATGTTTGGCAGAAGCTGCCATCACAAGACAAACGCCACTTCCGCTTTTCGTACCGCCGTCGCAACTTCCGACCATCCCAAGAGAATCAACCTTTAGCCCTACCTGCGGCGACTGTTGAGCAGATGAAGGAACGGCAACGGGCTGAGGTCGAACAGTTGATGGATGAAGTATCGCCCGAAGAGAAACAGCAATTTCAAGCCGCTAAACGCCAAAAGCTTAGGGAATTTTGGTCGCAAGCATCCGTTGAAGAACAAAAAGATATGCCGTTTTAGAAGATACAGGAGATAAGCAGATGAGTAGCGTTAATCCTGCTGAGAAATTTTCAGTCTTAGTTATCTTGCGTCGAGAATACCTGGACATTACCGGAAACTTCTGTGCAGCAAAGCTAATTGAGTATTTCCGGCACTGGACAAACTGGAAGCTCAAGAATCACCGTACATCTTGGGTTTATCAGCCACTCAAGAAAATCTACACCGATCTGATGGGTGAGCATAGTTTGCACGTTATTAGGAGTGCGATCGCTCTACTTGAGGAGATGGGGATTATCGAGAAGCAGAAGAATCCGGGTAACGGTCAGGATAAGACATGGCAGTACAAGTTGCACTTCGAGGTGTTAAATGGACTACTTGAACACCGCAGATGCAAAACTGAATCTTCGGAGTTCGCTGTTGAACAACACCATAGATCCAATCCTGAAGCTTCTAAGCCACAACAACACTGTGCTGCTGAGGAAGAAAAAAGTGAAGTGGAAGAAACTAAGATTTCGGAACCAACCTCGATTACTCACTGCGTTGATGAACCTGCACTGATTAACTCAACTAGCGAGACAGGCTTTCGTGAGGACAATTTTTCCGCCGCCGCTGCCGAGCCTGTGGAAAAATCGAGTCAAGCAATTTCTCCTTTACCAGTCCAGGGCGATCGCTATGTTGATGAGTCTGAATTGGATGATTTAGCCGATTTTGATGAAGGTCAGGTTTCCGAGGCAGAGGTTGAAGCAAATACGGATAAGCCTAGCAAGTATCAAATTAAAGAGATTTGCACTGAATTGAGGAGGTTAAGAATAAATCCTCAGCCTTGCTTGGGGGTGGTCAAGAAGCATTGGGCAAATGTGCAGGGTGCGATCGCTCGTGTTAAGGATGCGATCGCTGAAGGTTGGTGCGATAACCCCACTGGCCTGTTTATCAATTCGTGCAAGAGTGGGGTTAAGGGAAAAAATACAGTCACCAATGATGTCAGTGATTGGTTCGAGTGGGCGCGACGGCAGCGGATTGTGCTGGCAATGTCGGGTAATGTGGTTTATACGCCGGATGGGGAGGCTGTTGAATTGCAGGAGATGATGCAGAGGTTTCCGGTTGGGGAGTGAAAGTTTCGTCTTACCTGCCTAAAATTTCAAATGCCACTGGTCTGTGTATCAATGCCTGCACTCTTTGGGGCGAAGGAGAAGAATAACGTGATGAGTTGTGGAAACGAACTCTGTGACAAATGACAGCAAGCACCAACAAAAGTTGCAGTCTCCTTGAGGGGTAATAAGGTTTGGAAACTATCCATTCTCTAAGAGTTATGCGATCGGTTTGAAGTGTTTCAGTCCCCTTAGGGGTAATGGATTGTGGAAACGAAATTGCGTTTTTGATGGGAACAAAGCTACAAACATGTTTCAGTCCCCGTTAGGGGTAATAGATTGTGGAAACATTGAAGTAATTATTATCGCTTCCTGGACTACTTCGAGTTTCAGTCCCCGTTAGGGGTAATAGATTGTGGAAACGTATCGCCAACTTGCCTGTCAAAGTAGTGCAAAAATTGTTTCAGTCCCCGTTAGGGGTAATAGATTGTGGAAACTCAAGCGATTGTACAGTTTTACGAATATCCGTAAAGTTTCAGTCCCCGTTAGGGGTAATAGATTGTGGAAACGTAAATCAACAAATTAATCTATCTCCAAAATTAGCAGTTTCAGTCCCCGTTAGGGGTAATAGATTGTGGAAACGTGACTTCTTCCCATGTAGCAGCAGCATCTATTTGTTGTTTCAGTCCCCGTTAGGGGTAATAGATTGTGGAAACGGGTTCTTCAAATAAGTACTGAGCAACTTGATCGATGTTTCAGTCCCCGTTAGGGGTAATAGATTGTGGAAACCAATGGTGGAACGAAAAGTGTAAACACAACTGTGCTGTTTCAGTCCCCGTTAGGGGTAATAGATTGTGGAAACAGCATGAGAGTGAATTCGTTATTTTTGATTTTTAAGGTTTCAGTCCCCGTTAGGGGTAATAGATTGTGGAAACCTGGGGTGATATCAACCTTGATGAAGGAAGTATTAATGGTTTCAGTCCCCGTTAGGGGTAATAGATTGTGGAAACTCTTCACAGTATGCCTTCTTATACACGAGGGAAAAGTTTCAGTCCCCGTTAGGGGTAATAGATTGTGGAAACTGTGGAACATATGCCAAGTACCAATTGCAGTAGGTGTTGTTTCAGTCCCCGTTAGGGGTAATAGATTGTGGAAACTGCTCGGTGCTGAAACTGTTACAGAGCAAGCTCCCTAGGAAGGATTTTGACGAACCTCAAAAACAGGTCGATTTCAGCCGCCGATAATTTTTTCAGATGATGCAGTTTCTTCGTTTTGCTTGAGAACTTTGCGAGCTAATTTTACATAAGTTTTAACCGTTAACATCGGCATTTCTAAATCCGAGGCGATCGCCTGCAATGAATCGCCCATTTCTCTACGAGCCAATACAGTTGCCCAGGTTGAGGCAATTCTATCAGTGCGCGAGCCTCCCTTGCGTTTGCGCTGTGCAGTAAATAGCTCTGTCAGTTCTTCAATGCGCTCTGCCAACATGTTGTTCAACAACGCAGCGGATGTAGCTGACCCTTGTTCCACCCAATCCAACCGAGTTTGTCCCAAACCGAAAGTAGTTTTATGACCTGTACCGCAGTACGGTGCAAGTCTGACTAAAGCATAAAATAGCTGGCTAAATTCAGTGTTGGCTAAAGCTGACCGACTCAAACCCAAGGAAATTGCCCCAGTAAAACCTGTGACCGAGCCGCGTTTTCCTGCTGCCACTTTCATTGACTCTAAACGATGCTGATGAATAATTACCCCCGCGTCTATCCATTCAAGAAATGTTTCTTGTTCTACTGGCATCTGGGAAAAATCGTTCCACCTCCGTAGGTAACTGTGGAAGAGATTTTCTGGTACTGGCAGAGGAAAATGATTTCCTTTGCGACGAAAACTTGTCGGTGAAATAAAACTGATATTTACTTGTGAGTATTGTTGTGGTGAGTGCAGTAACTGTGCATAAGTAGTTGGAGCCTGAGCGATATTCACTTGTTTGATCTGTAGAATTGTGTCACTCAACTCTATAGTTTTTGGTAAGTTGGTTAACCACTGTTTGAGGAACAATGCCACCCTTTGAGACAGTGCATTGATATGCCAATGGTAAATTTGGTTGGCGACTAATTGCAGTTGTTTGCCACTAGGTAATAGTTGTCCTTCTAGTGCTGAGATAGTAAAGGCTTTTTCTGATTCTCCATCGTGGAGATATGCAGATAACTCTGGGTCGATTTGCTGCACTTGCTTTAGAAACCACGCATGAAGTCCAATACTGTATTGCGAGTAAAGAGAAGCTGTTGCTGTTGCCTCTAAATCAAACACCAAGCCTACTAATTCAGTCTCATCTGCCCATGTCGGCACTGAGGAAGTGGGCGTTGATTTGACTCTAGGCCTGCGCTTGGGGGCTGTGGCTGCTCTAGGCATCGCTTGATTTAAGTCGAAGAATGTCCAATATTTTAGGCGATTTCTATCCCCTTGCGAGGAAAATTTAATTAGTGACTGGTCGAGTGAGCGATCGCTTGTTGTTTTAGTCCCCGTGAGGGGTAATGAGGTTTGGAAACCGGATGGAGAACGAATTGCGATCGCAAGATATTGATATGTTTCAGTCCCCGTGAGGGGTAATGAGGTTTGGAAACTTATACTTGCAACGGTTAAGGTAATGACATTAGAGTTTCAGTCCCCGTGAGGGGTAATGAGGTTTGGAAACGTCGTAAAGAGTACCGCGACTATCGCAACAACGTTGTTAGTTTCAGTCCCCGTGAGGGGTAATGAGGTTTGGAAACCTTTTGGCTTGGGTGACATATGTGACTATAGTATTGGTGTTTCAGTCCCCGTGAGGGGTAATGAGGTTTGGAAACCTGGGATTGCGGGTCGCTATCGGTCAAAGAAAATAGAGAGTTTCAGTCCCCGTGAGGGGTAATGAGGTTTGGAAACATGTACTTACTCCAACAAGATTGGATAGGAACGATAATGTTTCAGTCCCCGTGAGGGGTAATGAGGTTTGGAAACCTATGTGCTGTGTTTTTGGAGTAAAACCAACATCTTATGTTTCAGTCCCCGTGAGGGGTAATGAGGTTTGGAAACCTGAAAACACTGCCAGAGCCTTTGGATATATCTTAAATGTTTCAGTCCCCGTGAGGGGTAATGAGGTTTGGAAACTTAGAGGATCTAGTTTTTGACCAACTACACGTAGAGGAGTTTCAGTCCCCGTGAGGGGTAATGAGGTTTGGAAACCTTCCTTACTTAACGAGCTATTTAGTAGCCTGCTAGTTTCAGTCCCCGTGAGGGGTAATGAGGTTTGGAAACAACGTCATCCCCCCATCTGTGGCAGTGGCAGCGATCGGTTTCAGTCCCCGTGAGGGGTAATGAGGTTTGGAAACCAGACCTTGGCTCAAGAGTGGGGAATAAGTAACAGGTTTCAGTCCCCGTGAGGGGTAATGAGGTTTGGAAACTGTAAAAATTTATGGGCACATTGATGCTGTATTGTCGTTTCAGTCCCCGTGAGGGGTAATGAGGTTTGGAAACACCTGTCTATCCCTGAATTAGTCCAGCAAGTTAAAGTTTCAGTCCCCGTGAGGGGTAATGAGGTTTGGAAACGAATAAATACTTTAGCGGAAAATAAATAAATTAATGTTTCAGTCCCCGTGAGGGGTAATGAGGTTTGGAAACTCTTAAAGTTAGTTCTGTTAAGTCAGGTTTTGAATCTAGTTTCAGTCCCCGTGAGGGGTAATGAGGTTTGGAAACTTGAATCTTAGATGGAATATCATTATATATTTTTTTGTTTCAGTCCCCGTGAGGGGTAATGAGGTTTGGAAACTCCAAATCAAGAAAGCTTCAGTAGATAGAAATATCAGTGTTTCAGTCCCCGTGAGGGGTAATGAGGTTTGGAAACTTTATTTAGTAGATGTAGATAAAGATAAGCTGTGGAAGTTTCAGTCCCCGTGAGGGGTAATGAGGTTTGGAAACTAAAGTTGAAAATCTCCAAGATAAAGAACTAGAATAGTTTCAGTCCCCGTGAGGGGTAATGAGGTTTGGAAACCTACACAATATATTCCAGTTGAAGATTGTGTTGATATGTTTCAGTCCCCGTGAGGGGTAATGAGGTTTGGAAACTGCTCGGTGCTGAAACTTAATCAGAGCAAGCTTCTTGGGAAGTAATTTGACAAACCTCAAAAATAGATCGGTTTCAGCCGCTGTTATTACGACTATTTTTCAACTTCCCAAATATTTGAAACGCTGGAATTATTAATTTGTCAAGGTTCTAGCGATTTTGGCAAACCTCCAGGTTTTTTGACCCCGCTTTGGTTTGACAAACATCAAGTTAATAAACTAATCTACCAATCATAAGACAATAGTTTGTTCTTGTCGAGGTATTTCCGAACCGTATGTAACTGTTCGTTTAACTGCACTAGCATCCAGTACATATATCCTTACAGAATCCTCTTCAGGTTTGATGAGTTTTTCTATTTTTGTCTGTAGTGTAACAAATTGTACAGACGTTAAGAAGCACTCGAATACACTGTATTGCGTCCATTTACCATAGCCAGACAACATTTTGTGCAAACGAGTACGGCGTTTATTTGCAGCCTTGTTATCAGGTAAGTCGTAAATAATCAAATAGAATAGCGCGATCATCGCAAAGCTAGAGCTTTATAGGGAATACCTTCTTGCAAATGCCGACCTATTAAGCGTGCTTGTAATTCTATTGCTCGGCGATAACTACATCGATATTCAAAAACAGGATGCTTGAATTCATCATTGAGCTTGCGCTCAAAGGCTTGTAGAAAGTTTTTTCTAGCAGTATCTTTGAGTCGATATGCACCTAAGCTTTCGTTAAAATCTTGAGGTTGAATTTCTCGATTGCGTAGCACTGCTAACACAACATTATCCGCAATTAAAGCGCGAAACTCTTCCATCAAATCGAGTACCATCGAAGGCTGACCGTGATGAACTTCGTGTAAGTAGCCAATATACGGATCTAGCCCAGCAACATGAACCGCAGCTGTTACTTGAACGCGCAATAAACCATAAGCGAAACTGAGCAGCGAATTCACTGGGTCGGTAGGTGGACGGCGATTTCTGCCTGTAAAAGTCCATTGTTTTCCAACCATACGCGGCCAACAGCTAAAATATTCGCGTGCGGCTAAACCTTCGATACCCCTTACCTGATCGATAGTTTTTTGGTTCTTAACCTGGCTTTTGCGCTCTTTAAGAGGGTTATCCCGTTCGTTATGGCGGTATAAAACTTGATATTGATTATGGATTTTAGCTGCCACGATCGCTTTGACTAATTCTAAACGTTGCACTGGATCGCTATAAAGTTGATACTGAGCTAACCGCAGTTGTCCGTTACGCGAGTAACCAGGCAGTGCTGAACCCAAATATCTACCGAAGCTAGAAAGGTAATGAACTGGCATACCTAGCTCTAAAGCATAGACAAGAGCATCGCCAGTAACTTGAGGATTGCCCATAAGGACTACTTGCTCTACAGTTTGTGCAGGAATACTTTGTTTTTTCCAAGAGCCATCTTCCTGCTTCAAAGCCACATTAAAAGCTTCATAATTCTTGCTCAAAACAGCATCAGCTTGGGTAACGTAAAGCACTGACATATCAAAGGTGTGTAATTAGTAGTGAATAAAAGTTGTTAATCAAGTTGCACTGATTCAATCATCAGTTTCAGCAGCTTGCAAATTTTGTAATTGCTTAACTTCAAAAGGTAGGCAAATTACTTGTAAGCTACATGAAAGGCATTTTTTAGGATGGTCTATTGGGGATGGCATAGCCTTAGTAGCAGCAAGTTGAGCAAGGGCGATCGCCTGCTCGGTCATTTGCCGTAGCTGTGGTGTAAAAGCTACTGTCTGCCTTCTGCGGTTAGTATGATAAAAAATATCGCCATAAGCAATATTGCGTCCGGTGCGTTCTTCCAAACACAAAGCGGCTGCACACAATTGAAAATGGTCATTGAGGTGCTGCGCCATTTTGCCCTTTTTATATTCCACTGGCACAAGCTGACCGTCGCATTCTTCGACTGCATCAATGATACCTGCGACTTTCAAGCGATCGCTCCACACCCACTGTTGCTGATGAATCAGCATCTCTCCTTCTTGGAGTGTTTTTTCTTCATTGATATTGCGGTGTATGTGACGACCCAAAATAATATGCTCGTTATCTTCCATTTCACCTAGAACGTATTCCAGGTAAAATCTGCGCGGGCAATATTCCCAAGCGTTGAGATACGCCAGGGGTAAATAGTCTTCAGTCATATCAATTTTGAATGAAAGAATTTTGAATTGATGTTTGTCCCATTCCCATTGTTGTTTTTCGTCCTACTCCAGCAAAATGGGCGAAATGAGCTAAAACTGTGGCAATTTTTGCCGATTCAGAGTCGGAAAAACGATAAATTACCCAGCCTTCAGACCCAATTTCTGCGCCACCTTCTAGTTTCAGAGCATGGGTTTTCAGTTCAAAAGCAGAAACTAAACTATTCCACTTGATTTCGGGAAATTTTAATTGGGATGGAGCAAAGTGATTCCATCGCCGCAGCAGTCCATTGAAAACTAAATCGGGTAATGGAAAAGGCTGTACTGTCCCACTCTGCTTAAAGCTAGTAGGAGATAGAAATTGAAGTTTGATAGTATTTTGAACTGGTATTTCTAGCAATTTTGCAAAACTACTGGCTTGCAAAATGTCTATCCATTTGCTTAATCGACACCGAACACCTGCTAGAGTTATTTCACTCCCTAAGTCACTATGTAATCCCCAAAGCAGGGGTGCTAAGAGTTCTTGTTTCAACAAGGTAATTCTTAGCTGTATATTTTTTGGAGAAAGATATTTTATTCCCAAAGTAAAGGGTACGCTTTCTTGCTGATGTAAATGTTGGGCTAAAACCGCATCAGCATTAGCAAACCATTGAAAGCATTGAGCATGAATAGCTCGTCCTAACGTTGATGGTAATGGTGCAGTGGCGACAAGAGGAATTTGAATTACGTGCAGAGTATTAGTATCTGCTTCTACTCCTGTCATTTCATAGGGTTGCTGTTGCCATTCTACATAGTTGCTATAAGCTATACGCTGACAGATGGCTTGCATTAAATTTGGATACAAACTCATATCTGGCATTACAGGCATAATTTTAGTAACACCAGTATGAGTTTTGAGAGGAATCCAAGCTGGTGCAGGCTGAGTTTCTGGCAACCAGGAGATTAACGGTGTAGGACTAGTTGAAGTTTGCGTGCGCTTGAGAACTAAATTTAGTTGAGTTAAAACAGGTTCAGTATCTTTGGTAGATATCATAACGGGCGCTGCTAGTAGTGAGTTGCAAAGGGAGAAATCCAGGTTTGATTATTCGGTCTTTATCTAGTTGTGCTTTATCTGTGGAATAGGGATTGATACGGTTAAAAGTAGTTTTCTCGCCCAGGTCATCCATTGGCTGCACTGTAAAGCCACAAGTGGAATTGTGTTGAAATAGTGGCTCAAGAGTTTGTTGGTTGTATTGTGGCAGGTATTGAAAAAAGCAACCCCGTTTACCAAAGTAGTTAATTAGAGAGAACAGCTGCTGTAACTGAGTTAGGCGAGTCCCTTCGGGATAGCTTCGCTTCACGCTTGGGCCGCAACAGATTTGCAAATGACCTTGCATATAAACCCATTCCCGAAACACAAAACCATCTTGCATAGGTAAAGTGGAGCGAGTTTTATCAGCTTTATCAGCAGTTTGGTCGTAGTAGCGAAGTTTGTAGCCATTGCGATTAACTACCAGTTTTTCAGGTGGCCAAACATAAATTCTTAAATCTCGAATCCAGATAAATTGACTTTTAACCCATTGGTCAAAGTCACTTTCATGTTGTCCTCCTTGACTTTCCAGCAGAACTTTTAACAAAGCCATTTTGATAGCATAAGGAGTAGGCACAAGATTAGACCGAGCCGCCATACTAGTGGCATCCGAACGCTTGAGGGAGAAGAGGCTAACTGGTTGATAGGCAACAGTCAGCCATTGTTCGGCATTTGCTGGCAATTCCTGTTTAGGCGTATTTGACTTACTCAATCGCTTCGGCATTATCGCTCTCCCAAGGTTGCGCTCGCTCAATTAAAATTTCAATTTGTGCAGCAAACTGAGCAATATTATCAAAATCAAAGCAAAGTATTGTATCTGCACCGTTGATGTTATTTAAGGTTTCAGCCAAGCTATGAATTTGGCGGTTGTAGCTTGCTTCTAAAGCACTAATCATGGGTGCGGGACAACGGCGGGTACTAACGGCGATCGCGCCTTCAAAATGGTCGGGATGAGGTAAGTTAGTATTGCGCTTTGCCCCATTGGGTTGGAGGTAGGTGTACAAAACACTTTTAAGTAAAGCATCTAAACGTTTTTTGCGTTCTGTTACGTTAATGCTGTAGTTGAAAGTATGGGGATTGTAACCAATGCGAAATGCTTCAATGTTCAAGACAGTTGCATATAAACCAGAACTGACTTGCACGTTGTAGGGAGTTGGGTTATCCGTGCCGTATTTTGCATGGAAATAACTTTGAGTTTTCACAAGAGTTGGTAAACCTACGACTGCACCAAATTCAATTACTGACTCTCGTTTTAGAGTTTGTCCGCCTTTGACTGTCACCATAAATCCTTCTAAGTCACTCATAGTGCAGCGTTGAATGACTTGATTAGTTTTGGCTGCTAAATCAGTATCGGCATCTGTAAAAATTGGCAATCCTTTTTCTAAGTCATAACCAATGCGGTCTGGATGAAATTGTTGACCACCTTGAGATAATGCTAGTTCGTCTTGAATAGCAATGCGGTGTAGATGCTCTGCTTGAATGTGCTTGAGCATATCACCGGAAATACCATTGACAGACTCAGGTTCATTCATTCCTTTTTGAATAATGTAATAACGACGGGTTAAACTTTGATTGCCTTCGTTACCTTCATTGTTCAAAGCATGAAGTTGCCAAGCCAAGGAACCACTAATAGAAATTGAGTAAACTGGAAATTGTGTATTAGTCATCGTTTGATTCTCCTAAAATTGCAGTATCGTCTAATTCGTTAATATCTTGTTGTTGGTCAGGTTCTAAATCATCTTTGGGTTTAGTCCAACGAGCATAACCATAAGCAATTAAGAGATTGGCAACTAGTACAGTGTCATTTTCTGTAACTAATTCCACCAAGCGATCTAGGTCTTCTTTAGTTGTCCAAACTCGTTTAAGAGATTTACCTTTTCCTTGCAATTGTTCAGACAGGCGTAAATTTTCAGCTTCGTATTTTGCTAAAAAGTCAGTAATTTCCTTTAAAAAATCGTTCTTCGAGCCAGATTGGCTACTCAAACGCTGTGCTAACCCATAAGTCCGTTGCCATTCCAGTTCTTTTACTCCTTCTTTCGTTTGTATTTTTCCTGCATATACAGTTGCTTGGTTAATTGCTTTAGCTATGCGTAAAAAACTGGGGTCTTGGGTAATTTTGATAAAGTCCGAATCCTTTTTGGTCATTGTGTTTAACCCTGTAACGGAAAATAATCGCGGAGGTTTAGCTTTGGGATCTGCCAGCCGTTTAATAACGTAATCTGCATAACTGACTTGAAAAGGAAAAAATTGACGTAAACTTGTACCAGTAATAAAGTCTCGATAAGCAGTTAATAATTCACTGTGACCTTCTTCTGCTGACAAAGTGCTAATTACTGACAAATGCTCTTGTAAAACACTTTGATAGTCTGCTAATTCTTGAGAATTTGCTGGACGAATCCAACCAGGCAGTCCCAAGCTAAAGACTTCTTTAACTCCGTAAACCTGACCTTTAGAGCCAAAGTGAGTACCAACAAAGCTCTTTACGAAATGGTTAATCGGTTCCCAAATATCAAATTCATCAAGTTCTGCATCAGCTTGAGAAGCATGATTATTCAGGAGTTCTTGGCAAAATCGCAATACTAACTCCGCATCGAATCGAGCTATACCATGTCCCCCAGAGGGTGGATTGTACTTGCGAAGTCGGTCTAGCACTTCTCGATATTTACTCAATTGGATATCTTGAGGTTCTAGAACAACTACTCGCCATTCAAAAACACGGTCAGCTATTTTTACCCGTTCTGACACGCCAAAGCTAAATAACCCCCCAGCAATCAGCCATAGACTTAACCAATCTGCTTTTTGAGAGTCTACTTTATTACTATCTGCTTTAACTCGATTAACTCCTCGAACCGATGTTGGTAGGTAAATTTTGACTGCACTGGCTAGCTCTGGCAATTTACAGTTAGTGGCTTGAGCAAATAATTCCTGACAACGGTTAGCTTCTGTATGAGGTTGAGAGCTAGTCTCTTCACTAAATGCTTGGAATAGTGCAACCAGTAAAGCACCGTAGTTTTCTTTAAGTTGATATCCTAAGTGCCACAGTTCGTTATGATTGCGATCGTGCCGCATGGAGGTGAGAATCACTCCATTTTGGGTACTGGCATGGGGTGGTTTTGGAGCTTCTTCATTCCATTGCGGTTTATCCCGTTGCTGAAATACATAGTTCTTGTATAGTTTGCGTTTTTCGCTCTCCTTTACTGTGTCAAAAGGTTCTATCTCTAAAGGAATTTTACTTGTGTCTGTTTTTTGACCTTTAACTGGTGGAAAAGGATTAGTATAATCAAGCTTTGCGATCGCCTGTAGATTTACAGCCTGTTTTAATTGAATGCGATAGCGCATACCTTCATCGAATAGACCAACATCGCTTTTTTGATTTGTTTGTCTTAGGGCATACTCGACAAGTTGCACCAAACCCAGTAGAAGCAGTGTATCAGCATAATTTCTGTATTTTTTAGTAACAAATAGATGTTCTATCATCTGGACTTATGACCGATGAGAGTGGTGAACCCACATTCCGCAGGTGCGCTCGTAAATGCTGTAATTTGGAAAATGACCTAAATGCTGCATTTTAGAAGTATGACAGCATCACCATTAGATATCAGAGTACAAGATATTGACCACTGCGGCATAATCGCAGGCATATGTGATGAGATGAATCTAGTAGAACAAATTAACAGATTGCTGGGAACTCACTCTCAAGAAATCATTAGTTCAGGTCAAGTAGTAAAAGCAATGGTGTTAAATGGACTTGGGTTCGTGAGTGCGCCATTATATTTGTTTGAAAAGTTTTTCGTTGGCAAAGCGACAGAGCATCTTTTAGGAGAAGGGATACGTGCAGAACACTTAAACGATGACCGTTTAGGTCGAGTATTGGACAAATTATATGAGGCGGGATTAACCGAAGTATTTGTGACAGTGGCGCTTTGTGCAGCACGTAAATTTGGGGTCAAAATGGACAGCCTGCACCTCGATTCAAGTTCATTCCACGTTGATGGGGATTACATAAACAACACAACAGCAGAGAACGCGGAACCAGGAGGTATCGAAATTACCTATGGCTATTCAAGAGATCACCGCCCAGACTTGAAACAATTTATCCTAGACTTAATGTGCAGTGGGGATGGAGAT
The DNA here is from genome assembly GCF_034531165.2 of Dendronalium sp. ChiSLP03b. Classification (NCBI taxonomy): domain Bacteria; kingdom Bacillati; phylum Cyanobacteriota; class Cyanophyceae; order Nostocales; family Nostocaceae; genus Dendronalium; species Dendronalium sp. ChiSLP03b. The sequence goes on from NZ_JAVRBR020000095.1 coordinate 21,275, forward strand.
ATTCCCTTGTATCTGAGGGTCGCAGACGGTAATGAATCAGACTCAGCAATGTTTGCCACCATCATCGCTGATTTTCAGCGTCAGTGGCAAATAGATTCTGTGTTTGTTGCAGATGCCGCACTTTATACGGAAGAAAACTTGCAACAAATAAAACATCTTCGTTGGGTATCGAGAGTTCCAGCTACCTTAACTGCTGCAAAAATGCTGTTAGAGGAGATGCCAGCAGATGCATTTAATGACAGCGCAATACCTGGATATCGAATTGCACCAAGTTGTAGTGAATATGGCGGTGTCAGACAGTCGTGGTTAGTTGTTGAAAGTCAAGCCAGAAAAGAAGCTGACCTCAAGCAGTTAGAAAAAGCTTTGATTAAAAAGTTATCACTTGCCCAATCCGAACTTCGGCAGTTACTAAACCAAGAATTTGCTTGCTCAAAAGATGCTCTGATTGCTGCACAACGGCTCAGTTCTAAGTTGCCCTTACATCAACTGGCTCATATCCAGGTTCATGAGGTAAAAAAACACACTAAACGTGGTAGACCTAGTAAGGATGCTTCCCCCAGCTTTTACTACCAAGTTGATGCCACCCTAAAACCCAAAGAAATAGCAATAGCCATTGAAACCAAACGAGCCGGAAGATTTATTCTAGCGACCAATGTCCTCGATGCTGAAGAACTCAGCGATGACGATGTTTTACGTGAATACAAGGCACAGCAGTCTACTGAGCGCGGTTTTCGATTTCTCAAAGACCCTTTATTTTTTACTTCCAGTGTATTCCTGAATTCGACTGAGCGAGTTGCTGCATTAGCAATGGTTATGGGTTTGTGCCTGCTTGTTTATAGTCTGGGTCAAAGAGCTTTACGTCAAGCCTTAGAACGAGCAAAAAAAACTATTGATAATCAGTTAGGTAAACCAACTTCTACTCCTACCTTACGTTGGGTGTTTCAATGTTTTATGTCCATTCATTTGGTTACTGTCGCTCAAATCAAGCAAATTACCAACTTAACTCAGGAAAGGCAATGGATTCTCCAGTTTTTTGGTGCTCCTTGTCGAAAATATTATCTTCTTTCTTAACTCACCTGCGGAATGTGGGGTGAACTGAATATGATTCTATACCCCGTTGGAAGAGGAGTATTCCAACAGCTTTAAAGCTATGTATTATGCAGTTGTACTGAACGCTGATCGCACAGTCTTAAAGCTCTGACCACCAGTAAATAAAGTTGCAAATACTCAATTTGGTCAGTAGTAAATCGGTTCAATTCAAATTTTTGTTTGACAGTATAAATATTTTTGCTGAGATTGGCTGGCGGTAAAAATAAAGTAGGGGGCAGATACCGCAGCATCGTTTTCCAACTTTGAGCGATCGCTTCTTGCGCTTGAGGGTGTAGCTGTATAGTTTTGCTTGTACTTAAGTCTGATTCTTGCCATCCCCCAGCCCAAGCAGAGTGATGGCGGCCTGCGGCCAGTATGACTGTGTGCCGTATGTACTGAATCTGTTCTTTATCAGCAGAAAAATAATCCTGTAGTAGGGGGACTAAGGATTGATTCAGAATATCTTGAGCTAAATATGCACTTTCAACAGCGTGGTTGGGACGCTTATGTTTTTTCTCGTAGTTCTTAAGCGCAGCTTTTTGCTCCTGGGACTCTGGATTGTAGTCGGTGTGCGCCAGTAAGTATGTTTTAGGGTCTTTGGCTTGGAATTTTTTAGCTTCCAGTTGCCATCCCCGCATAACTTTCTGCCATTTAGTTTGAAGTTTGCCTAAGTCGTGAGTGAAGATAGCTAACAATACCAGTAATTCAAATAATGCTTCTGCTTGCTGCTGTTGGATTTGGGGAAAGATTTTGCTTTTAATTAATTGTCCTCCTGTTTTTAAAAGCTCATCTCGAACACTGCTATAAACAGTTTTTTTAGGCTCCCCATTGCTAATTTTTTCAAGTTCACCATTTTTTAAGCGGGTAGTTGTAAATGATTTATACCAACAAGTCCACATACAGCCCAAGTGACCCACATAAGTATCCATGTGGTAGCGGTACTCATTTTTAATGAAGCGTTGCGGTTTTGGCGGTGATGCAAAACCATTACCGAACTCATTGATGCCAATTAGTAATCCTATGTGTTTGTCATAGTAGAGATAGCGGGGATTGATCAAAATCTGAATACTGCAAATGAGCGCTTCACGTGATGTAATCGAAGTACAAACAGGTTGACTGTAGGTTTCAGATTTTTTCTTTGGAAATTCAATTCGCTGGAAGAGCCAATCTGCTCCAAAACCTGCACTTTGAAATTCTCTCCAGGCTTTGCAAAGAGTGGAAATCGGTACTGAAAAAGCCAGTAGCTTTCGGGGATCGATGATTTCTGCTTCAATATCAATCATCGGCGTTTGTTCCCAAGTAAACAAACTGCGGTTATCTACCGAGCGAATTAACTCGCTGGCAGCAGATTGGCATCCTCGAAAATATGCAGCTTCAAAATGTTGTTCAAACTGCATTTGATTATTTTGTCGGCGCTGTTGTTGCAATAAATCTTCTGTTGTATGAACTCGATTAATCCAAGCTTCTTCAGTACGAAATCCGACATTTTCGTTGGCTTGTGCAGATTGAGTGTGTGCTTCTAAAACTTGCCATGTTAGTTCGCAAGTTTCTTTAGGATAAGGCAGAAAACTTTGCTTTTCGGGTTCGGATTCATCTTCTTCTAAATCTGCGATCGCTATGACAGTAGAAGCTGGATTGACTTCTACTGTAGGATAAATAAAAACTTCTCCTCGCTCACCTCGAAACCGGGCGCATCGTCCTGCCCGTTGCAACAGTGAGTTCATCGGACAAAGTTGAGTGTGCATGACTTGGCAGGTAATGTTGATTCCCGCTTCAATTACTTGGGTGGAAATCAAAACATAGCAATCGCCATCGTCTTTCCAGTCTTGAGCAAATATAGCTTTGAGATTGGTTTCTTTTTGGGCGCGGTGTTCTGACAGGAATCTAGAATGCAGCAGTGTAACGTGCAATCTCTCATTGTGGTTTAGTTCTTCTAAATCCCTGAATAATCCCTGAGCCTGAGAGACTGTGTTACAGATGATCATCACTCGTTTTCGCCCATAAGCTCGAATATCGTCTAGGATAACCGAAGCATTAAGCGGACGAGATACAGCTTGGAAGGTACGGCAGCGTTCGCCTTCTATCGCCTGTAAGTCTGCATCTTCAATTTGAATAATTTTCATGACTAATCAACCAAATCTTTTATTTGAGTTGCAAGTTCATTTGTGAGTGTGGCAGTCATCAGTAAAAATGGTGCAATACCTTTGACCTGTTGCAATACTTTCAAAACTGTAGCGAAAGAACGGTCTGGGTCGAGCAGGTGTAATTCGTCAAACACTAAGTAGGAAGCGAAAATTGCTCCTGAGTTAACATTGGCAGAACCACGACCGACTGAGTAGGGAATATTGAGGAAGCTGCTCAACATCTGGTCAATGGTACAAAAAACGATATCACCTTCAAAACGCGGGTCTTCTGGGTTTTCTCCTGTTTGCAGAGTTACTATGGGGGAATGGTATGATGGATAAGCTTTTTCCCAGTTTGCAACTAAAGTTTCAGCACGTTGGCGGAGGCTATTGGCTAGAGTACGCAGGGGAACAACGTAGATAAGTTTGTTGGGAAAGTCGAGCTTGAGATGTTTGGCGAAAAGAAAAGGCGCGATCGCTGTTTCAGTTTTCCCTGAACCTGTGGGTGCGCGAAGGAGAATGTCTTGCTGATTGAGTAGTTTAGCGATCGCTTCTCGTTGAAAGTTCCGTGGGGGGAAGGTAGTTAAGGTTTGGAAGTATTCATCAATCATCATTGATAGAATAAATTAGGATGAATTGTGATAATAGTCAGGTTTTGAAAATCTACTTGATTTCTCAATAATTACCGACTAGTAATGATGGCTCACTGAGGTTGCGAGGAATTATGCTGTTAATTGATCGTCGCGCTGACCGGGTAGTTCTCCATAATATCAGTTGGCAACAATTTGAGAATTTATTAGTAGATTTAGGTGCAAACCGAGCAGCTAGGATAGCTTACGATGATGGCACTTTAGAGATTATGACTCCATTACCAGAACACGAATATTACAAGGAAATAATTGGTGACATCATCAAAGATACGGCAGAAGTTTTAGAGCTAGATTACGAGTGTTACGGCTCAACTACCTGGAAGCGAGAACTAAAAAAGGCTGGGATAGAATCTGATAATTGTTTTTATTTTCAAAATGAAGCTTTAATTCGAGGCAAGCTCAAGTTTGATTTGAATCAAGACCCACCCTCTGATTTAGCTTTAGAAATTGATGTTACTAGTAAATCATTAGATAGGTTTCCCATCTACGCAAGGTTAGGTGTACCTGAGATTTGGTCTTACGACTCTGGAGTCATGAAAATTTACCAATTGCAAGGTGAAGAATATATCCAAACAGAAACAAGTTTAGTGTTTCCTAATTTGAATATTCAAGAAAATTTTTCACTAATTGAAAGATACCGCATGGCAGGAAGACGGGTTTTCCGACAAGCAATTAGGGAATGGGTGAGGGCACAGATGGAGAAGGAAGAGTAATGGTTGGAGGGGGTATAAGGAGGTACGATTGCTATTTAATCTTTAAAACTCTAAATAGTTCAACCGTGGCATCTTGAAAGTAGCACTAAGTTATATTTAAACTAATAACAGTTTTCAAGTTCCCAAGTTATTGCAAGATTAATAAGAAGTGGTTTAATTTTCTCGTTAGCTGTCTTGACAATTTTACTAATAGACATAGCTCCATCTTGATGTCCAGCATGATCCAAACCATTCCGCACCGGTTGAAGAAAATTCCATAACTGAATTAAATTATCTTTTTCAGTCCAGGTATCATAAATTATTCTTCCATATTCATTTAGTTCTTCAACTGTAAGGTCATCACGGCTGACCATTTCTAAACCAGAAATAGCTCTAGCAATCAACTTTTCGCGAGTGCTAATTTTTAGAGTAAATGGCAGACCCAGACGGTAAGTAACGGCGTTAATTAGCCACTCACGAGCTAAAGTCATTGCCTCAATTAGACGATTATTATTTTGATACCAAATAATTAGACGAAACTGAGATTCTAATGCTTTTTTAGTGTCTTTCTGGAAATCGCTTATAAAATTACCAAAGGTATCAGTAATACGTTGCCTAAGCATTTCAAATGGTGGTGCTGTCAACTGTAGTTGTTCTTGTGCTTTTAACAAGTCAGATTCAAGACTTTGAGCTTTGGTGGCTAACTGTAATGGTTGACAAAGAAGTGTAGCGAGAGAAACCTCAGAAAGTGTTGTTGCAGCTTTTTTAGTTATATTACTAGCTTTACCATCTGGATTAAGTAATCTAGCAAGTCGCTGTGCATCACCAGTTTGAGTAAATTGATCGGTTGCTGTAATCCAATCAAGCATACTTACAAATTCTGATAAGTTAATGACAGGAGCTATTCCATTATTGGAAAATCCTAATTCCCAAGCTCCATAGTAAATAGCTTCAATTGTTACGTCTTTAGCTGCTTTAAGGTATGCTGCAAATAAAAATACTAAAAATGGTAAAGAACGTAAGCCATGAGTAATATCAAATATTACATTATCATTTTCATTTACTCTGTCAGTAATGGCTTTAAATGTTTCCCACATTTCTTCTGTAGTCTCACCATTGGGTATATCAATGGCTTCTATGCGTTCATCCTCTAATTTTTCTAGAATAGGAAAAGTCTTTTTTTTAGCTTCACTTGTAACACAGACTAACATGGAGTCATATGTGCAAAATTGATGTAGAGCTTCTGCAAAAACTTCTCCATTATAATTTACTCCTTCAAAACTATATGTAGTTTTTTTTGCTTGTACTCCTAAAAATGTAATAATTTTTCTCATTGTTCCTTCTTTGATTTCCCAATTAATGTCTGTCCCATTCCCAACCGAGTTTTTATGCCAGTACCAGCAAATCGTGCGTATTGAACTAATAAATGAGCAACATTAGCAAGTAAGGGATCAGCACGGTTGAAAACTTGTAAAGTTACATCACCAACAAAGCCATTCACAAAACCTCGCTGTAATTGCCAAGTTCGTGTTTGAATTTTATGATTTTTAACCATGACTGCATTGCTAAGGTAAGCGATTAATTCATCACTGCCTAAGTAAACAGGTGCAAAATGATTCCAACGTTCTAACCAACTACGGAACATTAAGGTTGGTACTGGTAAAGGTAAGTTTGTTCCGCTCTGAGTAAAAGCAGTAGGGGTAATAAATTGCAAGTCATATCTTCTTAATGGTTCTGGCTCATTTGCCACCAAAGTTGTGTATACTTCTTCATAGCTGGTTATTTCTTCTTCACGGTTGAGAATATTAAACTTAGCACCGAGAAATTCTAGAGAGAGAGATAATTCAAGAGTAGATATTGCTTTTGCTGCTTTTTCTTGTAAACCACAAAGTGCTAGTTGATAAAATTCATTAGGGCGAAAAGTTATAAAGTTACCTGATACTGAATAAAATCCTAAAATCCCTGAATAAGTGACAGATGGAATTGTCTCATTTCCTACTTCTAAACCCATACACTGGTGCAAGTATTTGACTAATTCTAAACTGTATGCACGTGGTAATACAGTAGGTTCACATACAGTTAAAGTCCAACTAGAGCGAATTAGCATAGCTACACTTCCTGAAATTTTACCCATCCTGGTATAAACTTAATTTCTCGACTTGATAAAGCTACAACTCGCCGAGACTTTGGAGCTTCAAAATCAGGAGCTTTTCTAGGACTGCAATTATCACGAATTTCTTTTCTCAATTCCGGATGAAATAATAAATTAACTGTTGTGCCATTCATACCACTTGCCCAACCTATTCTTAGGTTATAAGAACAGACTTCAGGTTGGTAAAAGTCTCGAATATTATCAAAATCTAAACTTATTGGTTGCTGATTAGTATCTTTAGCATTTGGATTATTTTTAATGCCTTTCCAATAAAAATGTTCTTCATCCCACTGGTCTTGAGCAAATTCCTGACAAATTGACAGAATATCATCAATTGTTTCAAAAGGAATTTTGTTTTTTGGAGTAAAGCAAGACAGCATAGTTTTATTCAGGCTAATTGTGAATTTAGTTTTCACACTTCGCACCATCTCGGTGTAAATGGGAGCCTTATATTTTGCTTTACCACCTTCCCAATGGCTGATAATTATTACTTCTGTTGTAACAGGAAGATTATAAAAATGTGGTCTTCCCTGTTTATTAGTCACTCTTATTTCTATAAGAGGCTCAGAATCTGTGACTTGAATAACCCTCATAAAGTCTAGATTTTGTAGACTAGTTTTACCAAGTGCATCCTTACCTTGATAAATGAGATTAAATTCAGAAAAAAGGGCATCCATTAAAAGTTTGTCATCTGCAAATTTAGGGCGTTGTCTAATTTGCGCCATAGTTTCATGCAGTTTCTTTTCAATCTCACTCAGTTGTTGTGTTCTTGATAACTCATATTTATCTGCATGTTTGAGTAAGTGGTAAGCAATAGCTGTTCTAATTGCTCCCTTAATAGATGAACCAGGAATATACAATTGCCCAAAACCATTACGAATCATCGGACGAAGGTCAGTAATTTTCTGCTGTGTCCATCTCAAGCTACTTGTATGCTTGGGAAAAATAGCTTCTTTATTCGAGTCACAAGCATTCTCCCAGTCATCTCCAAATGTTGCTTGTAGTAAGGTATTAAGATCTTCTTGATTCTCAATGCGACGAATATATTCATTCAAACGACCTTGTTGTTGAAAAGCTTTCGCAAGCACTTCCGGGTTAGGGAGATACACTCGCTTGCTTGTGGCTACATACTCAAATCGACTCAATTTAGATACAGCACTGCCAATATGTAATATCGGACTAGTGAGTTGAATTTGCTTACTTTCATATACTTCTGGTTTGGAGAGAATAAGATTAGAAGCAATCATAATTATTCCTTCTCCACTTTAATGGGTAAACTCAAACTAATGCCACTGCGGTAAACTTTGTGGTCTAAAAATTTTCCAGATTTATTATCAGGAGTTACATTTGCAAGCTGTCCTTGAGGAGTGACAGAAAAGACAGAACCTTCTGTAAACATTTGTACTGATTTACGTCGCAACTGTCGGCCATCAGAGACGGGAGAAGCAAGCCAACCACCTCTTTTTTGAAGTTCATAACTTGCATGATTTAAATTTTCTTTAGGTAAAGGATGCTGCCAAAATAAGCTAATTAAACAGTGATGATTTGCATCCTTGAAATTAAGTAATTGTTTCCAAGCCTTAGTTAATTCTGTTTGCTCTACTTTGAATTGTCCAGCACCGCTGGAACGTTCACCACCGATACCTTCGCTGCCCATAAAATATAAAACAGCAAAGAAAATATTTTCTAAATTTGGTTCAGCAAAATGAACAAGAAAGTATAAACCTGATAAGCTTTCAACTTCTTCAAATTCTTTCTGGCTGGCTTCCCATTGATACTGCACAAATCCTGTTTGGTAAATATTAGTTGCTCTAGTAACTCTATCAACAGCAATTTTAGGAACTTTGCTGATTTCAAAGGATTTACTATACTCGAAAGTACCTTTTTGAAATAATTCTCCGTTAGCACTACCTTTGATTTTTGCTTTCAGTTCTTCACTGTCTGAAAATCCACTTCCTTGATACCAACGTTGCCAAATATCTAAAGGCAAATACTTCAAAGGCTTGTAAGCTTTGATAAAGTCTAAATCATTTCCAACTGGATAGTTAGGAGGAAATTTTAAAGGACGCGGTAGGTAATATGTTGTGTTCTCTCCTGTTCCCTGATAAATAAATGTGGAACTCAGCCGAAATGGTGGTTCTGGTTGAGAGTTGAATTTATCTAGGAAGCGTGTAGCAGCATCTTTACCAAACAATTTTGCATAGCTACTTATCCAAGCAGAAAATAGCGTATCAGATAGAACTCGTTCATTAGTTCCTTCCATACCAATACCCAGTTCACCAAAGTGGGCAACATTTCGTCCAAATTTCAGTTTGACTAACTTCCAGATACTCACTTTTTAACTCCCTGGTAGTAGATTTTGAATTTCGCTAAATCTGCTTAATAGTTCTGAGGTATTACCTAAAGAAATAGGACTTGATGAACTTCCTCCAGTATTAGTAATCTGGCGGTATTGTTCTACATCATGGTAATAAAATTGAAAGTTATGAAATTTGACTTTGCCGTAACCTCTGGAGCCATGTCCGCCTAAAGCGTCGTCCTCTAATATGGCAATTGCGATCGCTAAGTTCTTTAAATCCTCGATAGCTTGATGAGCATCCTCGACCGTATAAACAAGTTCAAAGTGAAACTCTGAACCTGCTGGTACTCGTTCTAGTTGTCTTGGGTTAGCTGCTGCTGTAATTCGATCCAAGCCATTCTCGAACTTCCACTCGGTCATATATAACCCAGTGTCAATTTTCTTCAATTTTGTAGCTGAGTCTGGTAAAAGATGGCTATCACGAACAATAAGTCGAGCTGGTGCATTTCGGCCTTTAGTGCTGGTGTAACTTTCTCCATTAATAGTTTTCGTGCCATTTTCTTCTAAACATTGAGCTTTGACGATAGAAGTTTTGATCCAAGTTTTTGCTCCACTTCCTGGCCCACCTGTAGAACCAAATATACGGCTAAGTTGACAATGACGAGCGCCTTCATATGGAATATCTTGTCCATTAATTTCTGTATAACCATCTTCTAAATCATCACTTTCATAGCGATAAGTGTCACGACTACCTTTACGATTTATAGGTTTATTCAGTAAGCGTTCCAAAATTGAGCGTAGTTTACCTTTAATGGATGATCCTGGTAAGTAAGGGTAACGAGTCATTGGGTCACGAATTACAGGTTTATCCAATCCGCCGATGTTAAGATTTTCCCCACCACCACCAATATGAAGACCAGTTTCTACAAGGAGTGTGCTGGTGAGACGTAATTTTCCAAGTAATGGTTTTTGTTGATTATTCTTTGTCGAGCTAGTCACTGTTCTCTTCCTCCTGATGCTTTGTGATAAGCAATAATTGATTCAATTAGTTGGACAAATCGATTAAAATCGTCTAAATATTCAATTTTCTTAATAGCTGCTTCTAAAACTTGTTGAAGTGAATCCATCGAACCGGGTTGTCGAGCAGCAGCATAAGCAAGTTTGGGTCGCAGAAGTATTATTTCTGATTTGATTTCTTCAGTAAAACCTTTATCAGCCAGTTGAGCTTTGAGTCGGTTTACAGTATCTAGAAATTTACGGATTTGCGTAGTTTTTAACTTTTTAGCAAGCTCTCTTCCAAGTTCTTCCGAGTCTTCTACTAAATCACGAGTTTTGTATTCATTTAGACCACCAGTTAGTTTGTTAATCTTTTTAACCATCCTAGTAGTAATATTTTCATCTATCTGAACTTCCGAACTAGTCGGAATGGTGATTTGTTTTTTTGGGCTAGGTTGTAAATTGGAATTTAGTTTATCAGACTTTTGATTCATAAATTTTGTGAGCGAGTAAGTAGTTCAATCCAAGTGGCGATCGCCCGAAAATAAGGCGCATTATATGGACTCATAAAAGACTGCCGAATAGGTACAAAATCTTCATAGTTGCGTAATTTTTGAGACAATTTTGACATAGCATAAGCTAACTTCGGTAAATGTAGGAAATATTTAACATCATTTTTTTGCTCTTCTCTTGCTTCCTGTAATGCTAATTCTTGAACTTCAGCCGTTACCCAAAGATTACGAATAAAACTTTGAGGATATCCTAAATCTGGATGATTCAATAAGTTCTTTACAAAGGGCAAAATTCCAAATAATTCCAGATGCTCTTTTTTACTAATGTATAATTTAGATTCTGCAATAACTTTGATATTATCTGTTGATACGTTGGTTTGACCCAGCCATTCATCCCATTTAAATGCTTCTCCAAACAAAGCTAAACTATCTCGATTATTTGCTTTTGCCTTATTTTCAGATTCACCTGAATCAGAAGCAGCTTGATAAAGAGGATATTTTATAGCATTAATACTTATACCTCCTGATAGTGTAATATATGGATTATGGCCTGTGTAGGCTCGAAAAGATTGGTAAACATCGAAAGCAAATTCAACTAACTCATCCCAAGCACCACTGACAAATAAATCATCTCCACCTGCATAAATAAACAAAAGATTTAGTCGTGCAAATTTTTCTGTATTTGTCTCAGGAGTTAAGGTTTTAGGATTTTTAGGTAAAGTCTCTTTTCTATTGTTCGCTAAACTATTGAGATACACCTTAAAGAAATAACTCATCTGTCGTGATAATCCTGCAAGCCTTGGCAAAGTGTGATTATCACTCAATCCCTTAGCAAATATTTTTCCTAGATTATCTACATCCATTCGTAGATAACCAACTTTTTTGATTCCTCTTGCTTCTTTTGCTAATTCATGAGCACGGATAAAATTTCCTGGATTTTCACAACTTTCTTTACCATAATTTCCTAACAAAAGGGGTACAGAGTTATATACCTGATAGTCTCTTATTTTCCAGTTATTGATTAAAAACAATATGTCATCATTCTGAATCTGCTGTGTTGGCACTTGGTCAAAAAGAAAGTAGTGAGAATTATTAACTAGATAAGTTACTTCCGGCTTACTAGATATATTACGATGACGCGATCGCACAACAGCTTTCGTTTTAAATAACTGACTCCCTAGCTGGAACATTTCCCGGCAATTCGGGCAAGCAAGAACAGAATCATCTTCTTCAGGATTTAACTGTTCTAAGTCGGTAGTATCATCTCTATGACAAACACGACAACGATCACCATAACTATTACGCACTGCAAGTAAGTCATTTATCTGCTCATCAAACTTACGTTGCTTTTGCTTATTAAGTTGCTGAATCACTTGATTCCAATGATATGAGAATTTTTGCTTTCCTACGTCAACAGTAGAAAAACTTATACAGTCAAGAGCTAAAAATACTTTGCTCTGAAATTCATTTTTCAGCCACTTATTAAATTCATGCTGAACTTGTCTAACTTGTTCCTCTATTTTTTTATTAGCCGCAGCTAATAAGTACAAGTTTCCCCCACCTGCATAGATAATACTAGTGCGCGGTAAATCTAACTCTTCCAAAAGCTGCTGTACAATTTCTTCTGTCACCAATTCAAGATAAAAACTTCTCGCTCTGAGTGATTTAAGCGCACCATCGGAAGAAATAGTATAAATAAAGTTTTGAATACCTGATAAATCCCCAGCAATTAAGCTAATCTTCTCAGCTTCAGAATTATTCACTAATGCTGCTGCAACTGCTGCTGTAGCTCTTGCCATGTCTACCAAAGCCACATCAGATTCTCCAAAGCTCAAACATGAACCAAATTTGTCTAATATCAACATTAATAAAGGCAAATTTTCCCAGTTATCTTTTAAAGAATTTGAAAATGTCTGATTAATTTCTACTTTGAAATCGTCCTGTTGTATTTTAATAGATTCTAAGTTTAATGGATAAGGAATATCAGGATATTTACTATTGTCATTATTAATTGCTTTAAGTTGATGATAATTTAGCTTCGATATGTCTATTTTTAGTTCATTACATAAATTCACTTTGTCAAACAGTAAGCGCAATATTCCAACTGCTGTATTTTCATTCCAGCCTAATATTTGCTTTGCTCTGCTAACTTCTCGATACTCATCATTTAGAGAAGGATGATCGAATTTAGCCCATTTAGCTAAGGCAGCGATCGCCTGTTGAATCACTTGTAATGCAACGTCTTGAGAACTTTTCACCATAAAAACTTTTTCCCACTGCTAAATTGAACGCTACCCTCTACACAAACCCGCCAACATCTGTGCCAAAGCTTGCACCATCGGACGTGAGGAAACATCCTCTCCTCGTTCAAGGTAATGAATACTACCACTTAACAAAGGCGATCGCGTCACAATTTTATCTTCTGTCCCTTGATAATCGCTATCAAGATTAGCAATGATTTGTACATTTAAATCTCGACAAAACTCTTCCCACAAAGGAACTTCTTGCTTCCCTTTCTCCCCAGCCAAAATAACTGCATGAGTAGCTTCACGCACAATCACTCGATTTTCTTCAGTAATTTTACCGCCTACATCAATAATATTGAGTGGTGTGTTGGCACTGCGTACCCAACTTGCTGCTTTGATTGCAAACTCTGGCGTAAACTTGGCTTTGTACTCATCTTTCAACCTTCTGGCTAAATCTGGATCGCGCTTTGCAGCTTCAGAAAACCAAGCACCTTCACCATCAGGACAAGCTGTAATCACATAAGGATAGGGTGCGCCTTGAATATTAGTAATGGCTTGCTTTAGACCTTCACGCAGACATGACTTTCCAGACTGTGGAGGGCCGCAAAGCACAACTTTAATAATTGGCTTACTCTTGTACGGTTCATCTGTTTCAATAATTTCGCCTAACTTATAGGCTGGAGTGTGAGTAGTAGCAACAATATAAGCCTTGTATCCTGGCTTGCCAATTTTAGGATCGAAGACTGCGATCGCACCATACAGATGAGATATCTTATGTGCTATCAGATAACTAACAGCAACAGATGCTGGGCCATCAATTTTCAGTAACTTGCCTCCAGATAGTTCGCCTGATGCCAACATCTGATCTAAACGAGCCGCTGCATCCTGAACTATTTGATCGCCATTTGCAGGTTTGCCAAACCTGACTTTTAACAAATCATTTTCTAGATTAATGTGGTACGTTGTCATAAAACATTTTGGTAGAAGTACCCATTTGTTTAACCATCAAATATCAATCAATTAAGTCTCCCAATTTATAACTAGGATTATGTGTGATAGAAATTACATATTTACCTAACTTAGGATCGTAAAAAGCAACTGCCCCGTATATGTGAGCCAACTTGTGTGCTAAAACAAATGATACAGGGATAGAAGTTGGCCCGTTAATCTTAAGCAACGGCCCTCCTGCTAATTCACCTGATGCTGCCATTTCCTCTAACCGGGCGGCGGCATCACGTACAATCTGGTCATTTTGGGCAGGTTCGCCAAAACTAACTCGTAATAAGTTGTCTTTAATCTCAATTTTGTAAGTAGACATCACCATTGCTTTGATTTGCTTGGTACATCATACACGCCCTTGGAAACTATGTCTTCCAAAAGGCTGTATCTTAAAGAAAGTTATTTATTGAGATTCGGCTGTGTCTGAACTAGTATTTCAAGAGGCTCCCCAAGTTGAATTACTACAATGGTTAGCACGCGGTTCGCTGAAGCAAAAACTGTTGCGGACGATTCGATTGTGGGTATGGTTGCGATCTCTCTATGGCAATCGTCAAGAACGTTTAGCTTTAAATGATTCGTTTACCTATGCCGAATGGCGAGACGCATTTTTTAGTCCCACTCACACTAAGGGCGAAGAAGTTCCAAGCTTGCACGATCCTGATTGTTCTTGTGCCAAAACAACCCAGCAGTGGTTATTTAACGAACAAACAGGAATTGTTGCTCACCAATGGCAAGAATCGTTGATGGCTCACACTGGGATAACAGATTCTAGAAAAGTATTGAAGCGAAGATTGTTTGGTATAACTCGTCGTTCCTTGCAAGGCGATTTAGAAGTTCTAGCAGACTTGGGTTGGTTGGTTTATAAAAACGAAAAATATTACCGTGTCAGCGAGTTTCCACAACGTCCACTTACGCCAAAAGATGAAGCTGAATCTAACAAACTGGGTGTTTATGAACTGAACTTTCTGCACGAAGATTTAGTAGAAATTGTTGAAAATCACTCTCACGAAATTAATGGTATACAACGCTTTTTTTTGAAGGTTGATTATGTAATTCCCCGTATAACTATTGACTTAGTTGGTGAATGGCAATACCAGTTACGTCAACTTTGGGCAGAAACTCCAGTATCACCAATTAAACTGACTTATGCAAGTGCCAAACTCGAAAGTCAGGTTCATTGCGTAGTTTTTCCAGTCTGTATTTACTATTTCCAAAGAGCCGTTTATTTATGTGCTTACGGCGAAAGTCCCGATCAGAAAACTGAATGGTATAACTTTCGCCTTGACCGGATTCAAAAAATGATTCCTTTGGATTGGGAAAATTCTCAACTACCACTAAACTTACGGAAACATTATCATAAACAGACTCTACCTAGTCCGGATGACATTGCTGTAGAGATGTCTAAAGCTTGGGGTTTTGATTTTTATTTGCCATCACAATTAATGTTAATCAGGTTTGATAAAGATTTTAGCGATCGCTATGTTAGTGGTACTGAACGACATGAAACTTTTGAAGAAATTTCTTACCAGCAAGCACAAAACTTAATTAAACAAAAAATTAAACAACCAGAACAACAGGCTTTACTAGAAATTTTGAAAAATCGTTCACCAAAAGATGCTTATTACCAAGTGTGTTACCGCAAGCAAGATAATGGCATTGTAATGCGTCTCCGGGCATGGCGGCCTAAATGCGAAGTTCTCTTTCCTTACGAACTCAGACAAAGTATTGCCGCCGATGTAGCCAAAGAATTTCAGCTTTACCATCAACATTGATTTTTCCATGAATACAATACAGTTGACAGCAAAATTTGAAGAAGCATTAGTCTATGCAACTCGTCTTCATGCTAACCAAACTCGCAAAATTAGCGGCATCCCTTATATCGCTCATTTACTGAGTGTGGCAGCACTCGTACTAGAAGCTGGCGGCACTGAAGAAGAAGCGATCGCAGGTCTATTGCACGATGCGGTCGAAGACCAAGGCGGCAAATCCACCCGCGAGGAAATACTTCAGCGTTTCGGTGAAACGGTCGTTGCAATAGTCGATGGCTGTACCGAATCCGACACATACCCGAAACCACCTTGGTTAGAGCGCAAGCAAAGGTATTTAGAAAATCTGCGTCATGCTTCAGCCTCACTCCGGCGGGTGTCTTTGGCTGATAAGCTGCACAACGCAAGGTCATTATTGACAGACCTCCGACAACATGGCAGCAGTATTTGGCAACAGTTCAAAACTGGTAGGGAAGGAACTTTGTGGTTTTACGAACAGTTGCAGCAGGTCTATAGTGCAACTGGTTGTGACTTTCTGACCCAAGAGTTCTCACAAGTGATTCAAGAACTTTGCAACGAAAGCTGAGAATTTGATTCGATTTTAATCCCCTAACGGGGAAATATATCAGTAGCGATCGCATTTGATTCAGCCAAAGCTAAAGCTTCCAGTTTCAGTTTCCGTGAGGGGTAATTGGGTTTGGAAACACAACGATGGGAAATCAAATAGTGTTGTAGTAGCTAAAGTTTCAGTCCCCGTGAGGGGTAATTGGGTTTGGAAACCGAGCCAGACCAAATGAAAACGCAGAGCCAAGAATTGGTTTCAGTCCCCGTGAGGGGTAATTGGGTTTGGAAACATGGTAACGGATCGTATGTAACAACAGTAAAAAAAGTTTCAGTCCCCGTGAGGGGTAATTGGGTTTGAAAACTCCGTCCATCCCGTCTCCCAGTACTCGCCCGTGAACCCGTTTCAGTCCCCGTGAGGGGTAATTGGGTTTGAAAACTTGATGCCAAGAAGCGTGTCCGGTGCCAATATCAAAGTTTCAGTCCCCGTGAGGGGTAATTGGGTTTGAAAACGACCAGTAGCTGCAAGGTATCAGTAGATGATGCGGCCGGTTTCAGTCCCCGTGAGGGGTAATTGGGTTTGAAAACTTCTTTGCAGTCGGCGCTGAAAGGCGATCGCCTATTAAGTTTCAGTCCCCGTGAGGGGTAATTGGGTTTGAAAACCGGCGATTTTTCATCATTCCTTTTGCCCGCACCAGGAAGTTTCAGTCCCCGTGAGGGGTAATTGGGTTTGAAAACTCCTTGGATATCTTATCTTTGTACTCATGGCGGGATAAGTTTCAGTCCCCGTGAGGGGTAATTGGGTTTGAAAACCTAGTACAGCACCAGTAGGAGAAAGAACCTGGGATTTCAGTCCCCGTGAGGGGTAATTGGGTTTGAAAACCTTAAAATTATTCAGTTCTATTAAAGTATTTCAAAAGTTTCAGTCCCCGTGAGGGGTAATTGGGTTTGAAAACTGACGTAGACTCCTTTCGTAAAGACGGTGAACGACTCACGTTTCAGTCCCCGTGAGGGGTAATTGGGTTTGAAAACAGCCTTGACGTTTTCGATGTTAAGCCCACGTTTACGTTTCAGTCCCCGTGAGGGGTAATTGGGTTTGAAAACCAAGCGTGCCAGTGTAGGACAGCAAAGCTTCGCCGTCTTGGTTTCAGTCCCCGTGAGGGGTAATTGGGTTTGAAAACTCAAAATTATAAAAAAGGGGTTGACAGATTAATTATGGTTTCAGTCCCCGTGAGGGGTAATTGGGTTTGAAAACAAAAGTCGTTTTTCATATAAAAGGTAAAGTGAATTTAAGTTTCAGTCCCCGTGAGGGGTAATTGGGTTTGAAAACAAAAGTCGTTTTTCATATAAAAGGTAAAGTGAATTTAAGTTTCAGTCCCCGTGAGGGGTAATTGGGTTTGAAAACTTGAGAAGTCTGGTTACAAATATGACCAGTTTTACTTTTTGTTTCAGTCCCCGTGAGGGGTAATTGGGTTTGAAAACTGGACACGCAAACAGATAACAGCGTGGGCATTTAAGTTTCAGTCCCCGTGAGGGGTAATTGGGTTTGAAAACTTCAAGCAGTAGAGATAAGTCCAGAAGATTAGAAATGTTTCAGTCCCCGTGAGGGGTAATTGGGTTTGAAAACATTTAAGTTTGCGTTTGAATGTAGCTCTTTGTAGAGTTTCAGTCCCCGTGAGGGGTAATTGGGTTTGAAAACCTCATTAGTAGAGATACAAACACAACAATGGAAAAGTTTCAGTCCCCGTGAGGGGTAATTGGGTTTGAAAACTGAAGAAATAAGTATTGATGATTTTATAGAAAAAAGTTTCAGTCCCCGTGAGGGGTAATTGGGTTTGAAAACTTAACTGTCCGTGTTTCTCTGCATACCAGCTTTGAGGGTTTCAGTCCCCGTGAGGGGTAATTGGGTTTGAAAACAGCTCAGTGCTGAAACTGTTACAGAGCAAGCTTCCTGGGAAGCATTTTGA
Source organism: Dendronalium sp. ChiSLP03b (assembly GCF_034531165.2). Lineage (NCBI taxonomy): Bacteria > Bacillati > Cyanobacteriota > Cyanophyceae > Nostocales > Nostocaceae > Dendronalium > Dendronalium sp. ChiSLP03b. Next base: position 39,327 of record NZ_JAVRBR020000095.1, read on the forward strand.
CGAACCTCAAAAACAGGTCGATTTCAGCCGCTGTTATTGCAACTAATTCTCAACTTCCCTAATTAATGAAACGCTGTAACTATTAACTTGTCAAGGTTCTGGCGATTTTGGCAAACCTCCAGGGTTTTTGACTCTACTTCGGTTTGTCAATCATCAAGCTGATTACATAATCATAAGATAAGTATCTGCTATTGTCGAGTTTTTTACAGGTTACGTCAATCTTTCACCCCATATTCTTGCTCAATCAAACTCAACAGTTTCTCTTCCACAGTTGTCAAATATGGTCGCTTCAGTTCTCCCAAGTGCTTCAACACAGCACGGGCAGCTTCTTCTAAATTATGTTTTCCCTCAGTCTACTGATGCGTAGACGCTTTGCGGCTTGCCGTCAGGCATCGCATATCTTCCGCATCTGCTGGCATTCAGCATCCAAGTAATTGAGTGACTTCAGGTGGTCGATCCTCACTGTATACTCCCCATCCCAAGCCTCAACTGTACAATTGAATTCACCAACATGGCGAACAATGCACCAGCAGCCACCTTTACTTTTAACCCTCTTGTACCAAATGGAGGGAAGCCAATCGCTCTCAGTTTCAGAATCAAGCTTTGATATTGTTTTCCAAAAGTGACACCAGAGGGTTAAGTACCAACATTTTTAGTTGAGTCTACAGCTTGCAGTAAGTTCTACATTTAAGAAAGTTCCTGAGCGAGGTGTAATTGAACGCAACTGTTGGATAAAAGCATTAAATCTGGCATCAGTTATGCCGAAGCCAGCTTCAGCACAAGCAGACAAACCTCCTTCGATGGGAATAGGAGCGCCTGCTCTTGGGCTATATACAATAAATTTATCAACAGTACCAGTACCGACCGCAAACCCGATCGCTTGGCGAACAGTTCGCAACGCAGTATTATCTAATGCACCACCAATACTGCCAACACTGATATTAACCGCACGACTTTGGGCCAATGCTGGCGCACTCATCGACAACATAGCCCCGACAATCATCAAACTGGTTAACTTCTTCATTTTATCTTCTCTAAAAAACCGAAAAACTAATATTGGATTTTGTTACTCACCAGTTAATATACGGATATTATCTGAAGATAATCATTTATTAAAGCAGGGTTTAAGAAGCGACTTTTTGAAGAAAGATGTAACTATTACCCTTTGCACCACATCTGTTACAATCCTGGCACTGGGAAGTTTACCGCCAGCTTCCTCGATAGCCCGTTGCTAAACTTCCTGTTGTTGCTGGGGTTCTAGCTTAGTGAGAGGGCGAACTTGACGCTCACTTGTCGGCAGAATTTGTGTCAGGGTGGGACACATTTGTATGAGATTATCCACTGCATTTCGCACCTTAAGGGTAAAAGTAACTGGCTTTAGACGATAAGTATATGTACTTAAAAAGAATATAATTACTTAGAAGTGCACTATTAAGGCTGTTTACCTTAACTCTGAATGAAAGCAACTGAGTATACGAGATGAGTATATATGCTCTATCAAAATCCAGTTTCTTGAGAGACGCACAAAGACACTTAGCCTACTGAATAGCTGAACTTTTGCAAATGGACATTGATTATAGAGCCATATCTTTAATTGTCAGCTCATTGGCTGCGCTACTTGGACTGCTGTACCAAGTATTACTTGGTCAATCCAACCAGCTAAAGAGAGAACTGGAATTACTTAAGTTAGCCAAAGAAGCAGAGGCCAATTATTTACCATTACTGAGGAGTGTTAACTCGCAAATTCACAAGGGATACGTTCACGAAGAGCTTAAACTAAGAAAAAGAGTAGAAATATACTTAGAAAATTTGTCTAGTGCTATACTCTTGTCTACTTTTTCTTTTGGATTGATAGGATTTATTGTCAGTTGGACTGCACAAGCAATCTTTAAGCTCAAAAATGAAGAATTTGGTAGCATACTAGCTTCATTTGCTGTATTAGGACTGGTTGTTGGAATTTTTGGAGGTTTTTCAGATGCTGAAACGGAAATTAAAGTTTTCAAAGACGAAATTAACAAGAAAATTAAAGAAACCGTAGAAAAGGATGAGTCTGAGATCAAAGGAAGTGCGGAAAGCTCAATTATTTTGAACTCAGCAAATGTTACCAAGACCCGAAGCAAATAACAAAATGTGTAACTTGAGGAATAATGTCCTTTAAGTGACATGAAAGGGTTATCTTTCTGCGTATTCCAACTCCAACACACTCAGCAACTTCTCTTCCACAGCAGTTAGATAAGGACGGTTCAGCTTCCCCAATGACTGCAACAGATTTAGGACTGTCTCCTCTAAAGAATTGGAATATATTCGACTGATGCGATCGCAAATCACTTGCATTTCCTCACACTCAGCAGGTAAATAATCGAATGACTTCAGGTGCTGCAATCCAATCGTATACTCCCCATCCCAAGTTCTCACAGTGCAGCTAAAGTCGTTTACCTGGCTGACTATCCCCCAGCACCCACCCTTGCCCCTGAGTTCCGGGTTATCCTTAGCTAGAATTTGGCACACCTCGCCCAACTGGTAGGTATTTGGTACTTGGGTTCTCTCCATAATACGTTGTACTACGTCTTTGACGATGCGACCTGATGGTACTTTCCCATCCACCTCCTTTACTGCCTGCTGCCATGCTTCTCTTTGTACTTCCGGCTCTAATGGAATCAAAGGTCGCAACTGATATTCGTTAATGGGTAAAACTTGTCCTTCGCTGGAGTCTGGAGTAGATGTGTCCGCGCTCAGATCATTTTGTGTCCTATTAGGACACATTTTCATGAGATTATCCACGACCACCGTACTTTCCATTAATCTGTATGGATAACGGCGCTCAAAACCAAAACGCTCTCGGCAATACTCCTCGAAAGTTTTGTGGGTGCTACGATACAGCTTCCTGTCTCGCAATTCCATCAGCGCCTTCCCCGCAAGGTAAAACGCTTTTTCTACTTGCCGCTCCAGATGTAAGCGATCGCTCTGCTCTTGTTCAGTTAACTCTGGAACTTCAACAGCAGTAACCTGGATGGTCACTACATCCTGATTGTCTTGGGGAGAGATATCTGGGTTAACTGCTGATTTTGAATCACTGGCTGTAGAGATGGCTTTTTTGCGTTTACGGGATGGGGTGTTCATTTTTCTATCTCTTCGAGTTAATAGCATTCGCTCAACGTCGATTGGAGATAGATGTCAACTGTAGTGCTTAAATGCAATTGCTTTCGGTTTTACCATAGCGACAAACAAAACTTCCTATTAATCAATACCAATAATCTTTAGAGCAGAAATGGGAGTAATTAAATACTTTATGTCAGATAACAGCGTAAACCTAATCTAGTCAGTGTTTTATCCTACCTCTTGGGCTAAAGCAGCTTTCACCTCAGCATCGAAATCTACGTTAAGTGCTTCAGAGAGTTTTCGCAGAGTTTCACGCGGTAAAGATTTAGCGTCTTCGCTTTCAATGCGGTAAAGGTTAGCAACACTCATACCTGCTTGTGCTGCCACCCATGTTGGGGATAATCCTTTAGACTCCCGAATCTCTCTAATTCGTCTGCCTAAGCCAGGCAGATCGACAGACAAAGTAACTTGCATTAAGTTCATAAATTCACGCCTCCATTAATGTACTCAAATCATAGCGTTTCTTTCCTCACGTTTCAAGCATAACTTTTCTAGTCTCGCTTGACAAGCTTTACTATAGACAATAAACTATGAATATTAAAGTCTATTGGTACGCCCAAATCTCAAAAGTTCTTTTCTACAGCTAAAACTGCTGTGAACAGACAAAAACAAAGGCGATCGCGTTTCTTGGCCGGAGCGGCGATCGCCTTCTATAAAACGCCCACCATAAAGATGGAGTATTACTCATCATGACATACCAAATCTACAGCCAACAACAGCTGTACTCCAAATCCCTAGCCCAGCTAAAGCGCATCTACAGCGAAATCGGCTGCACACTTGAAGTACAAGACAGACGATGCAAGGACGAATGGAGAAGCGCGATCGCCCGATACCAGTCCGCCCAACTCCAGAAAATCGCCCGTCCTGCAAAAGATGAGCAAGCGATCGCACAAGGCGAGTTCGACCAGTACATTGCAGACCAAGCCGAAGCGATAGCCCCTACAAGCCTGAAGACGGTTGAACTCAGCTTCTACGAGCATGAAGTATACGCTGGTTCTCAACTCGTAGCTACAATTACTTACGACCACCACAATTTCGTAACGCAAGCTTGGGTAGTAATGGTTAATGGCGTAGAGAAATTCCGCCATCAAATTTGGAACACATGCTACAGCTTCATCACATGGCATTTCAAGCAAAGAACACTCAACAAATCCTTACCAATACCCCCAGCCCCAGCACAAACCGAAGCTTTCCAAGTGTCAGCACAAGTAACGATTCTAGAAATCTCTGATTTTGACCAACAGCAATACCAACAAAACACACTGCCACCACAAGAGCAGTCAGAACTAGAAGAATCCTGCACTACTGACAACGAAATTATAGTGCAGATATTCAACGAATGTGAGCAGTGCGGCTTGGAACTGCTGGAAGATAGGATTTACACCAGTAATGGTGAGAAGCTGGGCGAAGTTGGCTTTACAGATGAACTCTGGTGCTTTGCGCGAGTCAATCAAAAGCGAACCTTTTGCGATTCTGCTTTGATACCGTGTGGTTACTGCAAATACCGGATACTTTACTTACAGCTAGCGAATATCTGCAATACCACCCGCTTGAGCAGTTGTCATCTGGAGAATTGCAACGGTTGTTTGAGACGGCAGAGTTAGTCGCGGTGTAAGAAAAGGTGTGGGCTTGGATGCCCACCCGTTAGCTAACTGTTCTCTTGTTTCCATCAACTATACCCATCTGCATTAGGACAAACCTCCGTAATTTTCTTCCAATGCCTCACTAATCACTTCATTCATAGTTAAAGATAATGACCTGTGCAATCATCGCCCTTGAAAGACGCTGGTATCTGTCGCCGCCTTGGGGTCAGCAAATGCCCTCGCTTGAAGTCAACCTGTCAGAGAAAGTCTACCTCACCGATTCCAAAACATTCGGCTACTGCTGCGGGGTGTTGTGGCAGGAAGGCGAATGGGTTTATGCGGTCAGGTGCGATGGCTGCGCCAACGCCAAGGGCGAACGCTCAATCACATGTTTCACCAAACACGAAATTATCGGTACTGGACGAGTACAGTCCGCTTATATGAGAAAACCTGCTTTTGTGTTGGGATCTCGCGTTATGTTGCGTTTTGATAGCCATGCCACAAAGCAGCGTTTGATTCTGGGGATTGTGCTGGTGAATAACGCTTGGTTTTACGTTGTAGAGCTAATGTCCCCAGTTTTGTCTCGATCGCTGGCTGCGCCTGCTCGTTTTCCGTTGGTGGGCGAGACAGATTTAATTCGAGTTCATATGTAAGTATTTTTTAACAGGGAGCAACGATTATGTCACAAATCGAAATCGCTCAAATCATCGAACAGATAAAACAGGAAATTACTATTGACTCTAATGGTCATGGGAAAGCTAGTATTCGGGCAACAGCAAGGCTGGCAGATGTACAAGATTCTTCGCTTCGCCGTGCGTTACTAAGTGCGGCACTGGAACCCTCTGCATTAGCTAAAAACCTTATGCAGCAAGGCTTTACCCCTGCGGCACTAGAAGCCTGGAATGAGGGAATTCCTGATATGGGTGTCGCTGCCGTTATTGAATATTACGCGTTTGATGCTGGGCGGTACTGCAAACAGCAAGCAAGACTCGTATGCAAAGCTTTTAACCGCATCGGTGTTCGCGCCTGGATGCAAGACATCATGGGTTGGACAAAACCCACAACCCAACCCCAACAACCCCCTGCACCAGCACTGCCCCCAGTTGAACAGCGATTGCACACTTGGCTACTTAACCAATACTCGTATGAGCGTTTGAGTATTACACACAGTAACAACAGTAATACTTGCTGATGAAATTAAAAATAACTCACAGTTAATTACAGGTTAATAAACTTATGAAAGTCGTAGTTCAAATAGTCGAGAAAGTCGTCAGTGAAGCACACATTTATCTACCAGATGGACTGACAGAAGAAACCATCAGACAACATATTGTTGGACTTTATAACAGTGGCGAAATGACTCCTGATTTAAACATCTTCCAAGTTGATTTTGAATCCATCAGTGCAACGATTGTCCAACAACCACAGGAGGCCGCATGAGACTTTCAAATCTACAAGGTCAGTACCAGTGCATTGTGATAGATCCTCCTTGGTTCTATCGCCTCCGAAATCAAGATAAGACCCATCGCAACCGCATCCCTTATCAACCAATGCGGACTGAAGAAATTCTGGCACTGCCCGTTCGGGAGTTGTCTGATAGCAAGGGGTGTGTTCTCTTTTTATGGTTTACCAACAATCACATGATTGAGGCTTCCCAATGCTTACAAGCTTGGGGTTTCGACCTCAAGACGATTGTGACTTGGGAAAAAGTCACCAAGGATGGCACTAAAACACATCTTGGGACTGGCCACTGGCTAAGAAACTGCACTGAACATTGCGCTTTGGCTGTTCGGGGGAATGTGAGGGCTTTTGCTGGACAGACACTCACAAACCAGTCCACCATACTACACGCACCACGCCGTGAACATTCCCGTAAGCCCCCTCAGTTTTTTGAACTTGTAGAGAAACTCTGTCCTAACATGACCAAACTGGAGATGTTCGCACGAGAGTCAAGAGTTGGCTGGGATTGTTGGGGGGATGAGGCGGAGATGTTCGATCGGCCTGTTGAGGGGCATGATGGAGATATTTCGTTGAGTGCGTAATTAAGGCTAATTTTGGCACTCAAAACTTACGCTCACCTTGAAAACTAAATATCAAACAATACTAATTTTCTGAAGGATTTTCAGTTGTAGAGGACTGGTAGATTTGACGCAATTCATCAATTGAAGTCGCTGTTTTTATACCTTCTTTAATTTTTCGTAATTGTTCAATGTCATAAATTTGGGAAACTTCATCCATCACCCCAAGTGAAGAAACACCAAATTTAAGTTCTAAACCTAACTCAATCCCTTCTAACAGTCCTAAGCGAATACCACTACGCTCAACCGAAGTAACATACTGCATACGTTTAGACTCCTCAAAGTCTCGATATTCCTGCCAGAATTCCAACTCGAATTGATCTGGTAGGGTCATCATCCAATCAATAAATCGGAATAAGTTTATGATATCGTCTCGCCCCAACCCTTGCTCATATAGCCTTTTGACTAAAACTAGTTTCTGCTGCTTGCGCTGTAGCCTATCACTGCTGGTTTGTACTGCTGCCAAGTGAGCCATGATCACCGTAGCAAAGGGGTTGCGACTAGTTTCTAACTCTTTCCACCTTTGTTGATAGTCTAACAGCTTGATTACAGGAAACTGAAAATCAACCGTACACCCAAATAATTCATAACCGAATCGATTTGGTAGCCACTTGATGTTTTCATCCCCCAATATTGCTAAGGAAGCAACTGAGCGATCGTAACGGTCAAAAATTCGATAGTTGTAAACAAACATCCGTTTAGGGAAATCGGTTTCCTCTTGACTTTGGACTTCGATATGGATCAACAGCCAAGATTCTTCACCGCCAACGCGATAGATTTTCACCAATTTATCAATCAGTCGCTTTCCTAATTCAGCATCACGAACTACTTGCTGGAGTTCCTGATCTAAAAACTCGAAACCTCTACTCCAATCAATTTGAGCATGGGTTTGGGGAAAGAAAAATCTCATAAAGTCTTCAAAATACAACTGCAACATCTGCTTCCAGGGGGAATCGTATTCAGTTTGAGGTGTTTTTTGAGCCATTTTTCAAAGTTATCTAATTTCAAATTAGTAGAGTGTAATTATGCCAACAAACATCGAATGGACAGACTTAACAGATAATATCATTCGTGCCAAAGAAGGTGGCTGGTGGTGTCAATCCAATTCGCAATTCGCAATTCGCAATTATTCTCCTACGCCCAAAGGCGAGGGCTTGAATATTAATACTATGTAGATTTATTTTTTCTCAATAAATTGAGAGGCTTGTATCCCTGAATGAATCATTGGTCACAAGTTAAAAGAGAGCAAATTTTGTCAATCGATTCACTCATACGGTGATGCTCACTATGTCTGTTGCGACACCCGAAAAATTCTTAGAGAAAGGACTCAAAAGCCCAGGTTTCGAGTCAGTCGGATATCTTTATCCGTACTTAGAAACTAAAAAGTTACAAGACGGTTCGACAGCATTATATCCCCGTGTCATCGGTGAACGTGATTCAAATAACGCTTCTCATTGGCGGTGGGGCTTCAATTGGAAGGAGAAAGTAGATGGTGTTTGGAAAGGTCGCTCTATCGGCTCTATCCCTTGGAGTGCAGTAGCTCTGATTCTCCAAATGCAACGTCAAGGAGCTACCAGAGATGACATCATCGCCTTCATCAAACGAGCAAAAGCTAAAAAACCACTTTCTGGCAAACCTATCATTCCAGCCAACGCACCGACAGCTGTTGTACTATTCGCCGGGGGCGGCGGGATTGAAGCAGGTATGGTGCAAGCTCTTCTTCGTCCGGTCGTCGCGGTGGAACATGACCCAACAAAACCACAACTGAGTGCAGCGATCGCCCACACTCACCATTGCAACTTCAGCGAGTATGGCTGCAAAGTAATCCAGCAAACAGTACAGGAAGTAGCACAATCAGGATTTCGCGGCTTTCCCACCAGACCCGATTATCTCCATGCCTCCCCGGTGTGCGCCAACTTCAGCCAAGCCCACACTGCAAAGGCTGGCACTGCAATAGAAACTCCTGATGACCTGACCGCAGCGCAAGCAGTAGCTCAAGCTATTCGACAGTTGCGACCACGAGTATTTACGCTCGAAAATGTTCCACGCTACCAAAGTAGTCAAAGTTTCGCCATTATCCTGAACACGCTGGAGTCACTTGGCTATCACGTCAATTACAGCGTGGTAAACATGGCTGACTATGGACTACCCCAGGCGCGGCGGCGGTTAGTTCTGGTGGCTTGTCAGGATTTGGCTATTTCACTACCTCCAACATCAGGACATATCGGTTGGTATGGGGCGATCGCGCATCTAATCCCCATGATGCCCGATTCCCAATTACTTGCTCGACAACAGCAAGCAGTAGAACGATTTTTGGCTGCAAATGAACCCGCACCCCTGCTTATAGAACGAGTTGGGGGACGAAATGGATTGAAGCTCAAGCCTGGGCATTTACCTGCTAATACTATCGTGCGATCGCATTTCACCGATCGCAAGGGGTGCAATAGGAATAAGTTTGCGGATATTTGGTTGCCTGATGGTACTGTGAAGTCTTTATCAATTGAAGCTGCTGCCATTTTGCAAGGGTTTCCGTCTTGGTATGAGTTGCCACCGGAAACTGCAACGGCTGGGTCAATCATCGGGTATTCTGTTCCTCCTAGTTTTGCTTGTCAATTATTTACTTATATTCAACGACAATTATCAGGGGCAATTGTATGACAAACCGAGAGCAACTCACTCCAAACTTGCTGGTACATCTCACTACCCTGGCATAAGGATGTCCCGCAGATACTCGTTAGTCTGTTAGAAAAAGTTTATATCCTTAATCTTACAAAAATAGTCGGTTACTGCTGTGGAATCGAGTGGTTTAATGACGGCTGGCGTTATTCTATTGCAACCGAACGCGGGATTATCTCGGTTGGGGAAAATGAACTTACTGTTACGGGTTAGATTCTACCGCTACGCATTCTCCTGCTAGAGTTAATGCTGTATTCCTAATTTCTTCTTCTAATGTTTTAAAAGTTTGAGCCGACCATTCGCTCAGATTTTTAATTTCTAAAAGTTTCGTAACTTTTTCTTTAAAGTCTGACAATGATTTGCTTAAATCTAAACTTGAATATATTTTTTCATTCATGAAGTGACGGCAAACTCCCTGTTTTGATATTCAACATCAAAACCATTATTCAAAGGGCATCCTACACTTTTTTGTTTCCATAATAAATTTAAACAACTCTCAAAATAGACTACTCTCGTGTATTTTCAGTATTAACTCTCTTCTGAAAGTATTTATTTTAACTAGCTACTTAAATACATGATTTAGCGATCGCTCGTTTTTTACCCGACTTCAGAAAATCGCGTTGCTCCCCCAGCTATAGAGGCCCGTTGTTAATTTGTGCTGCCAAGAAAACTAGCATTCACCAAAAACTCACTCATAACTACTTCCTTAGTAAGTATCAAAAAATACTAGCCAATACTGATAACTACATTGAATGGGAAGATTTGCCCTTTGGTCATGCCGTGGCTCTGGCTGATTTCACCGCTTGTATCAGCATGACTGAAGCATTCATCAAACAGCAATCGCAAACTGAACTTGAAACTGGGGATTGGCAAGTCGGGCGATTCGCTTGGAGGTTAGACAATATACGGCGGATTGTCCAGCCTATTCCTATCACTGGTAAGCAAGGTTTGTTTAATGCCCAGATTGTACTACCAGAACGACTAGAACCGATACTTACTCAAAGTTTATGAGTAACACTAGGGTCGCCGTGGGTGAATCAGCAATTTAGGAATTGTCAAAGCCTTGCGAAAGCCAGCCTCCAGGCTGGATTTATCCCCTTTTCCTGCACACTCTTGACAAATGTGCAATTACCTTAACCTCTCACGGATGCTAAGGTATTGCCTTTAGCACCCGATTTCGATTACTGTACCGTATTTACTGTGCTGCTTCTTAAATCCTTGAACAGCAAGCTTTTCACGACTTAACGGGAAAAGTCAGATTCTGCCATAGGTAAATTCCTTTCTACGAAACTTTCAAATTCCGACCTATTTAAATTAAACTTCCGACCTACTTAGGCTAAACTCCCGACTAAACTCCCGACTTATTTGTTTTAAAAAGTGTTGCTCTGATGACCATAGTAATTGTAAGATTCAAACGACAGCAACATAAAATATATTAAGCCTTCTAATAAACACACATTTGCTCTACCTAGAAAGTTAAAAAGTAATGGTAAATTAAAAAAATTAAGGATATCGATAGTGAGTAATTCAATAATTTCTAAGAATAAAAATAATTTAACAATTGTTTTTCTGGTTGTTGAAATTTTTAAATAAAAAAGTGAAGTACCAAAAAAAATATGCAAATTACTAGTGATTTTGAGTGTGGAAATATACAAATTTGCTCACTTAATGGTAACTTTATTAAAGCAAAGATTAAAACTGACCAGTACTCCAAAGATTTCCAGTGGTTCTACTTCAAAATTGATGGCTGCAAAAACGCCAAGCTTCATATAGATATTGTTAATGCTAGTGAGGCATCTTTTCCAGACGGTTGGTATGATTATTCGGCGCTGGCATCATACGATGATGCCATCTGGTTCCGTGTGGATACTACCTATGATGGTAAAACACTTACTATAAAATTTACGCCTGAGTGTGACAAAGTTTATTTTGCTTATTTTGAGCCATATAAACAGAAACAACATACTTGCCTAGTTAAAAGACTGAAAGCTACACCCTATTTTTTAGGATCATACAACGGTCGAAGCGTCGAAGGGCGCACGATAGATGTCATAAGGCTGGGGCTGCAGACATCGGTAATACGCAAGAAAATATGGATGATCGCACGCCAACATCCTGGTGAGACAATGGCCGAATGGTTTGTAGAGGGTATCGTTGATCAGATTGAAGCGAATGACGAAGAGATTCGTCGCATTCTCAACGCCGCTGATATCTACTTGATTCCTAACCTGAACCCCGATGGCTCTGCCCTCGGTAGCCAGCGATCTAATGCTGCAGGTATAAATTTAAACCGAGAATGGGTTGCGCCGAGTGTCGAGCGTAGCCCCGAAATCAAGTATGTTAAGGGTCTGATTGAGCAAACTGGCATCGACCTATTCCTTGACGTTCATGGAGAAGAGACCCTGCCATACGCTTTTGTGATGGGTTGTGAAGGAGTACCTTCTTATAACGCGCAAGCGGCAGAGCGCGAACGCCAATTTAAAAACGTGCTATTAAAATCCAATTTTGATTTTCAGGATGATTATGGTTATCCCAAGAAAAAGAAAGGTGAAGCAGATTTGACAATGGCAAGTAATTACATCGGAGAAACTTATCGCTGCCTTTCATTGACAATCGAGATGCCTTATAAAGATTGCAAGAACAATCTAGATCCAGACAAGGGATGGACTGTTTTACGAAGTAAAGCTTTAAGCAAAAGCGTGATATTAGCAATTGATGAATTCATTTGCTTGCAGGGTAACAGTTCACAATATCAGTCAGTATAAGTCAGGCAAGGAGACTAGCAATGTTTAATATCATTGTGTACTTAGTAACAACCGCTACCGCATTATCGGTTGTTGACTATATTTATCATTTTCCGGAAGTAGTGAAGATAAATAAGGTTCCTTCTCATAGCATGACTAGCAAAGAAATATACCATTTCTTGAAGAGTTTTCGTGCCAAGAAGTACGACAACTTGATTGGTGTCCTACCGATGATGTCAAATGTGCTATTGTGCATAGCTTCAGTCTTAGCTGCAAAGGTTGTCAATCATTTAGCTTTCGACCTACTGTGTATGCTGTTTATTGCTGGCCGGTTCCGTTCCCTCGAAGAGCTAGGGCATATGGCGATTCATGGGTCAGTATCACCGTCTGAGAAGCTTAATTTTTTTCTCGCCAACGTATTTTTTCAGTTCCCTCTATTTAAGCCCAATTCGCTGGTTCGCCGCCAACGGCACTGCGTTGAACACCATCCTAACGTCAATTTAAAGGGTCTCGATCCGGGTTTACAGGACTTCTACGACATCGGCTTTGTACCAAATATTTCGGAGAGAGCTTTCTGGGCTGGGGTATTTTATCCTTTAACGCCGTCAGGTATCAAAACACGTCTTAAGGGATGCTTAAATAACGTACTGATGGATGTCAAGAACTTGAAATGGCTTACACTGCGTTTATTCTGTGTTACAGCAGTGATAGCTCCGTATTTATATTACGGTATGTATTACGAACTTGTAATGTTTTACTTATTACCATTAATTTTTATCTTCCCACAATTCTATTGGCTGTCGCAAGTTGTAGAACACCGTTGGTTCATCAACGTCATCGGGAAGGATCGGCTAGAACGCGAGATGAGCAGCGGTCGCCCGACTGACTATCCTGGCATTATAGGCTTATTTTGGAAAACACATCTGTTCCCAATTGGAGACAGCTACCATATGGCGCATTCACTCTTTCCCCACGTTCGATGGAACTACCTACCAGCGGTTGATCGGCTACTGAAGCGCAATCTTCCCGATTATTCGGAACGCATCAGCGTAGGTCTGTTCTTGAGGGGGGGCGATCATCCGTCCGCACTCTCAGATCTGCGTGAACAAATGGTAGTGTCTAGACAGAAAGCCGAAACCCAAATTAATTGACCCCACTCAGTAATGAAGCAAACTTAACAGATCTGATAAAAGTGAAATCAAGCGTGGAAAAATCAAATGGAAATTGGTGTCCTTAAAGAGATTAAAGAAGGTGAAAAACGCGTTGCTTTGAGACCTGACCAGGCATCTGTATTGAAATCTTACGGACATAGAGTTTATGTAGAAAACGGAGCAGGAGTAGGCTCCGGTTTTCCAAATACAGAGTATGAAAAAAACGGGAGTATTGTTGTTTCCAAATGTGAGGTTCTGGACAAAGCGCGGTTATTGTTGAAGGTAAAAGCTCCATTACCAGAAGAATACAGAGACTATAATGAAAATCATACATTATTCACTTATCTCCATTTTGATGAGAACATTGCCCCACAACAGATTGAGGAGCTTATTAGCAGAGGTTTTCTCGGTATTGCTTACGAATGGGTTGGTGAGAATAAGCACTATCCACTACTACAGCCAATGAGTAGACTCACAGGCTACCTTTTCGCCCAAAAGGCTTTATATCTATGTGCTTGGAATAAAGGAGTATTCTGTAGCGGCAACGAAAGCTTTTTACCGTCTGCTTATGCAATGATCATTGGTCTGGGCAACATAGGTCTATCAACGCTGAAGTACTTTCTCGACAACAAGCTTAAATTGACCGTGCTAGACAATGCTGATCTACAAAGTGCAAATACCAAAGCTAATGTACGCTTTAAGACAACGAACATTGATTATATTAGAGCGTTCAACATCGATTATATCCAAATGGATATCAATAATCCGGTGATAACTAAGGATGCAATCACCAAGCGGATGCAGGCTCTTGACATTATCATTTGTAGCGCTGTCCGGCGACAGAATCTATCTAAGGACAAGGTCGAGTACTTGATTGATCGAGAAATGGTATCTCAGATGACTCCTGGTAGCGTTATCTGTGATGCCACAGCGAACGATAAAGACTTAATCGAAACCTGTATCTCATCTGCATCGTTGCATTACACCTATGAAGTCAATGGTGTTATTCACTATAATTGCGACCATATTCCAGCATTAGTTGCAAGAACAGCAACCCAACTTTTAACACAAGAGAGCTTTCATTATGTCTTGCAAATGGCTAACAACGGTATAGTCGAGACTATTCTAAGTAATCGATTTTTATGTAATGGAGTGAGCTGCTTCAAGGGTCAGCTAACCCATAAGGATACTGCTACCAAGAAAGGACTGCCTTGGCAGCCGATTGGTGAGCTTTTACACAGCGATAGTGTTCGTCAACGCTATGCTTTAGAAGCAGTGGCTTTTGGGTCGGTCGTCATGTCAACATCAGAGCGTGACTAAAGATGAGTTACGCCACACTTAAGATTTAAACATAAGGACGAGCGTATCATGTCAATAGTAGTTACTGTCGATCTTGCAAAGCTCCAAGAAAATATCTGGAAAGCCACCAAGATCTGTTGTGCTCAAGATCTGGAGCTAGTTGCCGTAGTCAAAGGTCTGTGTGGACACATCAATATATGTCGTCAGATTATTCAGGCTGGGCTGACGAAGCTGGCTGATTCTAGATTGCACAACATCAAAACTTTGAAGCAAGCTGGAATCGACTGCGAAATGACGTTGCTGCGGCCACCTTCAATGGACGAGATCGATGATTGCATTACATATGTAGATACCAGTTTTAACGTTGATCTCGATGTCCTTCGTGCGCTGTCACATCAGGCGCAGTTGATGTGTAAGGAACATAATGTCAGCATTGTTTTTGATGCTGATACCCACCGTGAGGGATTGAAAGGCAACACTTTACAGCAGGTTTGTCAGGAGGTACTTGAGCTACCGAATCTTCAGTTGACTGGCTTGGCAATTTACTTTGCTAAAAAGGAAACCGATTCTGAGTACTTCCAAAAGGAGGCAGAATTGGTAAAGCAAGTACGTGCTATAGAAACAGAATTTGGTCTTAGCTTACCAACTGTATCGGTGGGGTCGTCCGGTGCGTTTGGAAGTTTTGTTCGAACCCAGCAGATACCAGAGGGAATTAATCAGTTTAGAGTGGGAACCGGATTGCTACTCGGCATATCATCCTCGGTAGGACCAGAATACATTGAGGGATTTCATCACTTCGTTTTCACCCTACAGGCAGAGATCATGCAGATAATCCATGACGGTGTCAAAAACAGGACGGCTGTACTACACATGGGTAGGGTTGATGTAGAGCTTGCGGGCTTAATACCAACTGATGAACTTTCTGTTTTTGACATTACTAGCGATCACACAATGATTTGTCTAGGTGAACGTCACGCCGATTTAGCAGTGGGCGACAAAGTGACTTTTGGAGTGAATTATTACTCGTTAAATCGTTTGTTTTTGTCCCCGTACACTCAGGTAGTTTTAGTTTGAGCATCAAATAGGTTATGTTACAAAGACTGACTGAAGTCGTAGTTAGAAATTTTTTTATGACTTCCACTAGAGGATGTTGGAAAATATTGGAGAGATACAAGCTCAGGGCAAGCGCATCTTGTCAAGAATAACACTATATTGTTAGTAAAGCTTACCTCTTGCACGAATCAAGAAGACAGAGCAAATTTATAATTTAGAATTCCAGCAATCAAGTTGCAACACAAGCCAAAGCGTTTTCTGCGGTTACGATATTGTTTTTGGAATACAAAAAATCTTAAGCCAGCGGTTGATGTGTTCATCAAAAATGTGTTCATCAAAAACATGTAGTTGAGCTAAATTGCGATTGTGCTGGCGTTCAGGAGTGGATAAATCAGCCCTAGAAGGTTTTTTAGTAGGGATACAGCTATGAGTATGGAGTTTAGCAATTCCTTAGTAGCTCTTATCGCCTAAACACAACCGTGAAGTATAAAATTTAATGTGCGTATTTTTTAGTAAACGAAGGTCTTTAACACGATCAATTCCATAAGAAGTACAGAGTATTGTGCAAAGCACAATTTATTAAACCTCTCAAGTAGAAAAGTTAGGAAACTCAAAACAACAATGACTTTCTCGCAATTAAATAGCTTTGACAAAATCAGCCCAACGGCACTACTTATGACCTATGCTAGACAATTTAGCGACACTCCGTACGCTGCGGAACTTGCTCAAATTGTTGATGCTCAGACAGTCTTTGACCAATATGCTAGTGACGGTTTTCAAAAGCTTCTTCATTTAAGTCCGATCGTTGAAGCTCGCTACAAAGCGGTTAACCATGTGCTTGCTAAGTTTGAGAGTACACAAATTATGGAACTTGCATCAGGGTTGCTACCGCGTGGGATGGTAATGTCTCAGGATCCAAAAGTTACATATGTCGAAAGTGACTTGCCTACTATGATTGACCTGAAAAAACAGATAGTTACCCAATTGATTGGAGAGCGTTCTAATCTTCATTTTGAAGCAATAGATGCAACCAACTTGCTAAACAATCTCCCGCTGCATACAAACTACCTGCGCTCTAGCGAGAAAGTTATCGTTTTATGCGAAGGATTGCTACAATACCTAACTTTTTCTGAAAAAGAACAAGTTTTTACAAACGTTCGGGAGATGCTTCAGCATTATGGAGGAGTTTGGATTACTACTGACATCGTTACTAAGGAACGTCAGCTTCAGATGCAAGGACATGACTTAGCAATGCAGAACTTTTATCAAACAAT
Source organism: Dendronalium sp. ChiSLP03b (assembly GCF_034531165.2). Taxonomy (NCBI): domain Bacteria; kingdom Bacillati; phylum Cyanobacteriota; class Cyanophyceae; order Nostocales; family Nostocaceae; genus Dendronalium; species Dendronalium sp. ChiSLP03b. Next base: position 56,344 of record NZ_JAVRBR020000095.1, read on the forward strand.
TGCTAATACTACAGGAAGATCCATATTGAATAATACCTTTAACAACATGGAGCATGCTAAAGAGTTTATTTTAAAACAAGGGTTTTGCATTGAGGAGTACAGTACACTTGAAGTTATCGAAGAACTGACTTCTTTGCAACGATTGGGAGTTACTCCTGAGTCTATCAAGCCTCTCCTAGCAACCATGCCTGTCTTTGTGCTTACTCTTAATGCTTGTACTTGAAAGGTTTCTGAATAAAGAGATTGTTGACGCACAAAGAGGAGCAGTTTTGTATTGCAGGTAATTTAAGAAGAACTAATGGAATAATAAGAGTAATTTACTGATTTTGAAAGTATTTCCTTCCTCTTCTGAGTTCATACACGGATGGCATTTAAAAAAACGTTAAGCCTAGATATCACTGAGTTTTAGGTTAAAGGATATAAGGATGTGGAAAGAATTAGATTTAAAATTAAGATACCAGCGAGTCAACACAGCTTATAGTTTTCTTACACTCCTACATCCAATTCTGATAAAGGTTTTATCTAAAATTAGTGCCATTCGGTTCGTACACGTTTTGTTTACAATACAGATATTTTCCTCAAACAAATTTGAAGTATCCATATAATGGCTTGTCAATATATAGCAATCCTGCACAATTAGTGAGAAAATACGGAGGTAGTTATAAAGTAAAATTTAAGACTATACTGCCGACACAGCCATGTGGATAGAATCGCTAGAAAATTTTATCAAAAACAGCAAGGAGCAGCGTGAAATACAGCGTGCTACAGCAGTAAAAATGCTGCTATATGGCTACAAGCATGAACAGATCATGCCAATACTAGGTGTATCGAGTGGTTTCATCAGTAAATGGAAGAAAGCGTTTTTTAAAAATGGAGTGGATGGTTTAAAGCTGGGGTATAAAGGCTCGGTTGTAATGCTCAATGAAAAGCAAAAAACAGAGGTAGTTGAATGGTTACAAACTAAGGATACTTGGACGTTGAATGAGTTAGAATACCACATTGCATCTCAGTATGGAGTGACATTCACCTCGAAACAGAGTTACTACGAACTGTTTGAAACAGCACGGATTAGTTGGAAGAAAGCACAAGCCAATAATCCAAAACATGACCCGGATTTAGTAGACTCAAAGAAAAAGCGATTTGTGAGTTATTGGCAGCGCGACGCACTGAAATAGAGGCGGGAGAACTAGTGGTTTTCATGATTGATGAATGTCATTTACTGTGGGGTGATATATGTGGATATGTTTGGGGAAAAACTAGTGAGCGAGTCAGCATTCCAGTAGTGAATGAGCGTGAGAAACAAACATATTATGGTGCATTAAACTACAAAACTAAACAATTTCTGATTTACAGAGCTAAAAAAGGTGATTCAGAAAATACACTTAAATTTTTAGAATATCTTCGTTCACAAAGTCCAAAGGCAAAACTATTAATTATTTGGGATGGTGCTTCTTACCACCGTTCACAGCCTATCAAAGATTATTTAGAATCTCTCAATGGTCAACTGCAACCAGAGCAATGGTTGATCGCCTGTGAAAGATTTGCTCCCAACGCTCCCCAACAGAATCCCGTAGAAGACATTTGGTTACAAGCCAAAAGATTGATTCGAGAGTTTTATTTTTTATGTGATTCTTTCTCAGTGGTTAAGAGTTTATTTGAGTGGTCTGTACAAGGTCAAATATTTGACTTTCCTAAACTCCATGAATATGGTGTTTTCTTATGAATCATTTAGTATTGCTATATCCATAACACTAAGCATCTAGATATGCCTAAAATACCTGACTGCAATCACTATCAGTGATGCACTCACAATCAACACACGGTTTGTGTAATGCATCTAACCCAGTAGGATGATGGCTACTGTAAACTCACATCTTGTACCAAACGTATGATACCGAATATTCGTAACCTGACTGAAGCTGATTTTAAAGATATCGATCCAGTTCTTATGGCAGCCTATGGTAAAACATCCAGTTTCAAATCTGATTTACAGCGTTATTTAGCCCTCCAGCCTGATGGATGGCTGATAGCCGAGTGCGACGGTGTACCAGTTGGGATGGTCGGCGCAGTGGACTATGGCGCAATCGCTTACGTTGGTGTGCTGGGTGTTCACCCCACTTTTCAACGCCAAGGTATTGGACTAATGTTGATGAAACAAATACTGGAATGGCTTGACAAACGTGGTTGCCCATCAGTGGTACTGGATGCGACCACAGCAGGCGTACCAATTTATGCCAGGCTTGGTTTTATTGAAGTGGAGAAAAGCTTAGTATTCCAGCAGGAAACTGCGCCGCAGTTTCTTCCATCTCGCACCAAGCGCGTGAGTGCGTTGCGCTCGACTGACCTTACAGCATTAGCTGCTTTTGACACACCGCTATTTGGTGCTGATCGCCAAACTGTCTTTGCTGCCTTTCTAAGCGAGTTTCCAGATCGCGCGTTCATTGCTTATGACCAAACTGGTCAGGTCGTTGGTTATCTACTTGCACAGCCCCAAAACTTAGGTCCATGGGCAGCCAGTACATTGGAAGCTGCTGAGGCGCTGCTAGCAAGGGGGTTGCTGCTACCCTTTGAAGATGTACCCCGTGTGTTACTTCCTGGTTCAAACCGAATAGCGACGACTCTTTTAATGCGCTACCGTTTCACAAAGCAAAGCGTGTTAAGCCATATGTGTCGTGGCAAAAATACAGCACTCGGTAAACGTGCCATGCTTTATGGAATGGCAAGCTTTGCACTTGGATAGGAAGATATCAAAGCTTGGTCTCAAAGCTTTGAACAATCTGGCTTTGGAGTTTTCGAATAAGCCTGATTACACCATAATTATTTGAAGTATAAAGCTGTACTGCATAAAGCAATTCATCTCTTCATTCAGCAACGTCGAATTCAAATGCTCCTAGAGCTTTTAAAGTGTTTTTTTGACTGTCGTTTAAACCATTGACTCCTGTAAGATTCATGCCTTCGTAGGGTCTTTCAACTCTTAGTGTTTTCAGGTATTTTGCTGTTTTAACATTCCATATTATGATTGTTTCATCTTCGCTAGCACTGCTGATAGTATCACCATTAGGACTGAAGGCAACAGACCGTACACGAGCAGTATGACCAGACAGGACTTGGGACTGCCCAGTATGAAGATCCCAAAGGCGCACAGTTTCATCTTCGCTACCAGTGGCCAAGATGCGGCTATCAGGACTGAAAGCTACTGACCATAACCAATTAGTATGCCCTTCAAAGGTTTCTAAGCATTGACCCATATCTAAGTCCCATAACTTAACAGTGCAGTCCTCGCTACCACTAGCTAGAAGTTTACTATTAGAGCTGAAAGCAATAGACCATACTCCTTTAGTATGTCCTTTCAAAATCTTCAAACACTGACCAGTAGAGACATCCCACAAGCGTATAGTTTGATCGTCACTGGCACTAGCTAGAGTTGTTCCGTCTGGACTAAAAACGGCTGCCCAAACTCGACTTGTGTGTCCCCATAAAGTTTTAAAACATAAACCTGTGTAGATGTCCCACAGGCGTACAGTTTGATCGTCACTGGCACTAGCTAAGATTTTTCCCGTTGGATCAAACCTGACTGACCATATCCAACTGGTATGTCCTAATAAAGTTTTACAGCATTGACCGCTATAAATATCCCAAAGGCGCACAGTTTTATCTTCACTACCACTCGCTAGCATCCAACCATTTGAACTGAAAGCCACAGACCAGACCCAATTTGTGTGTCCATGTAAAGTTTTGAAACATAAACCCGTGTTAATATTCCATAGGTACACAATTTTATTTTCACTTCCAGCAGCCAAAATTTGACCATTTGGATTGAAAGCAACTGACTCTAGTCCACTATTGCGCCCTTGCAAAGTTTTGATACATTTACCATTACTGACACTCCAAAGTTTTACTTTCTGGTCATAACCACCAGTAACTAATGTTTTTGCATCAAAGTTAAAGGCAACTGCTCGAACCCAACTATTATGTCCTAGTAAAGTTTTAATGCACTGACCAGTGTTAATATCCCAAAGCTTTACGGTCTGATCATCACTTCCACTAGCTAAAGTTATACCATCTGGACTAAAATCAATCGAATGCACACAATTGGTATGCCCTAGTAAAGTTTTGATGCATTGACCAGTGTTAACATCCCACAAACGTATAGTTTGATCGCTGCTAGCACTTGCTAGGATTGTATCACTAAGGCTGAAGGTAACTGAAGTTACTGCTTTTGTATGTCCTAGTAAAGTTTTAATGCACTGACCAGTGTTAATATCCCAAAGTTTTACGGTTTGATCATCACTTCCACTGGCTAAAGTTGTACCATCTGGACTGAAATCAATCGAACGCACACAATTGGTATGCCCTAGTAAAGTTTTGATGCATTGACCAGTGTTAACATCCCACAAACGTATAGTTTGATCGCTGCTAGCACTTGCTAGGATTGTATCACTAGGGCTGAAGGTAACTGACCACACATAATCACTGTGTTCTGTCCAACTTCTAAAGCATTGACCAGTCTTAACATCCCATAAATACACAATTTTATCTTCACCACAACCAGCTAAGGTCATACTATTAGAACTAAAGTCTACTGAGCGTAGCCAATTATGTCCCTCAAAAGTTAAAAGTTTTTTTCCATTTGCAACTTCCCATAAATGAACTTTTGCCTTTGCATCGCTTGTAGCTAAAAGCTTTCCATCTTGACTAAATTTTACAGATAAAACGCTACTAAAAATTTCAGCAAAACTAGACTTGGATAGGTCAGAGTATGCAAAATTGACCTGTTGGAGATTTATCCCTTGGAGATAAGCTTGATAAACTGTAAGCCCAGAAAAATCACAACCTTTAATCTCAGTTTTTAATTGACATAGCATATTCAGTATATTTCCTGCCGCATATCCGATTTTCTGGTGAGATTCCTGTTGCAGTTTTAATATGATTTGTTTTAGCTTTTCTTCAACACTACTTTTATTACCTAAAGTATTGAGCAACCTATCTAGACATGGTTTAAGTATAAGGCTGATTTGACTTTCTCTAACATAGTCCTTCGCTGAAGCCTTGAGCAGAGCATGGCTATTTAAAATTTTAATTTTTTCCATTATAATTTCTTCACAAACCTGCTCAATTAATCGTTCTGTTAAGTAATGCATAATAACAGGTTGTACAGTAAACGCCAAAGAATTATTTTCTAAAGGTAAGCGTCGTTGTAGTAATTGCAAAGTTGATGAAATGTTTTCTTTGAAGACTGGTGATAGGATATCTTCTTTTAGTTCTGAAATCGTAACTGGTTCGCGATTAATAGCAAACCAATACATAAGCTCTTTTTCACAATCTGATAAGTATTCAAAATACCAATCTAATAAATCACGAATTTCAATAAAAATTTTTTGCCCTTCTATTAGAAAAGAAGAAATATTTCCATCAAATACTTCGATAATATGCTTGGCAGCAAGCTCTAACGCTAAGGGGTTTCCTTTGTAAAATTTAATTAGTTTTTTCCATTCTTCATTAGAACCAGAAAAAGAACCAAGTTCTGTAAAAATTTTTTGTCCATCCAAATTATTTAAACCACTTAATTTAAAGCAGCGAACAGGGCGTTTTTTACCTTCCATTAGAGCAATATTTTGAGGTTTTTCACGACTAGTAATTAGTATAGAACTTTGATGAAAGGTTTTTCCAAGCCGATTGAGTAGCTCATTATATCCCTCATATTCCTCTAAATATTTTTCAGCATATAAGTTATTAACACCGCCTTTTAATGACATGCTTCTTTGTATAACTGTCTCCCAATTATCTAGTATCAATAGACAGCGATGCTCTTGTAGGTAATGAAGCAATCGTGAAATTTTACCCTCTAAAGTATCCGGTAAATAAAGCTCTTGTTGATTCGAGAAAAACTTTATTAAATCTGTTAGAATTTCTGTAATGGATGGAGCATTGATTAACCTTCGCCAAATGAGGTACTCAAACTGATCTTGAATTTCACTTGCAAGCTTTAGCGATAAATATGTTTTACCAATACCGCCCATACCCCAAACTACCAATAATCGACAGCAATCATTAACAATCCACCGCTTTAGCGTGGTTATTTCTGAGATACGCCCACAGAAAACATCAATTTCAGGTTTATCTCCCCAATCTTGATATATTTGAATACAAGGCTTCTGACATTCATCCTTTGGCAATAATGAAATAACAGACTCTGTTAATGTAACTTTACTTAATAGTAATTTTAAAGAATCTTGTGAGGATAATTGCAGCCAAGATTCCATTAAGGCTGGAAAATTATTTTTATTGATCTTCTTTCCCAGTACCATTGAAAGCTGATGCCACAACTCGTAACCAGTATCTTTAACGTGTTGTTGACTGAGATTAAAAGTTTGTGCCATTTTTGAATAAGTTAAATTTTGCCAAGAATATTTAAGTATTTCGATTTTGAGAATACTAAGGTGCATTCCTGTTCTCGCAAAAATTAGTTCGTCTAAAGTTTTCACTACTTCTTCAAAATACATAATACAATTAACTCTGGCGATCAAATAATCAGAAATCTTTAGGAATTAAGTAACCTGAGCTCGGGTTAAGCAGATGGAGGCAAAAGCCATTCAAGATGAAGGCTAGGCTTGTGAGGCTGATGACAATAAGCAATCAGTCCACACAGAACATTAACGCAAAAATTCACAGGACTACGATGTCTGGAATGTTCAATTTGGGAAATGTTCTTGAGTTGATCGTTAATAGTCTCAATAATGGAGCGTTTACGGGACAAAAGCTTGTCATGAAGTCGCATGAGTTTATTCTTCATGTTGCGACGGGGTTTGGCAAAAAATTCAATCTCGAAGTCTTGTAAAAGTTGAGTAGCTAATTGTTGAGAGACGTAACCTCTATCAGCAAAGACTTTACCAAACAGTCCACTGAGTAAATCATATACAGGCTGACGGTCATCAATATTACCAGGAGTGAGAATCACATTTAAAAGTTGACCTAACTCATTGACGACTAGATGAAGTTTAAAACCAAAGAACCAATCCACAGAAGTCTTGCCCTTCGGGTTCAGTAGTTTCCCATCGCCGGAAACCGCCAAGATGGGAACTACTTCACCACGCGCAGCTAAATCCTTAAACACTCGATGGCGCGAAATGCGACGATTATGGCAGACTTTCAAGCTAGTTGAATCGATAAAACTGATACCAGTACATCGTCCAAAACAATGCTTCAAATAGACGCACAACGGTATCAAGGTTGATGGTATCCATTCGATAAATCTTTGATCAGAAGGAAGACCTGGAAACGCATCACTCCAATATTGTTTCACTTGATTCAAATAAAAATACTTGAAATTTCGGTAGTGATTCTGATGGAATGCAATCAGTATCCTCATGATCTCGCTCAAACATAGACTTTTCGCCCGATTACGTTTTATTCCTCCATGTATCAACAGCCTTTTTTGCCATTGGGCTTCAAACGCTTGACACAAATCATCTACATGGCAGAACAAGGCATCTAAACTAAACATAGGGCAGATTGCTGGATTTAACGCTATTTTCAGCTTACTACCTGCCCTTTTCCTTATCCCGAACTCAGGTTACTCTATTTCATCTTGAATGTCTTCAATCACCTTTAAAATCGATTCCCGAATTATTCCCTCCAAGACATCGATAAACGAACCTTCAGCTGTTTCAGTCGTCCAAGGATTTTGGACTACAGTACGGATGACAGTAATCGGTTCATCTGTTTCTCCTGTCACCCCTAAACGCTTCTTGTAATGTTCAATGAAATAAGAACCATAAGCTTCTTTGGTAAAATCTGTGGTACTAACAATAATCGGATAATTGTTAATATCATCCCCTTCATCAATACTTAGGTTTTCATAATACCGTTTATTGAGAAGGTTCGCGTTCTTTAAGCTGGTATTGAGTTGACCATTAATTTTGAAGTTAAAAGCGTAAATCAAGATGTTTAAATCTGGCCCAAGTTCTTCAAGTGCGGCCATAGCTTCTTCATCCTGCTCAATCTCTTCATTCGTTTTACCATCTACTCTTTCACGAATGAATTTAATTTTTTCTGCTTCTGTATTCCCTGGAATAGAATCTGGAATTAAAGTTAGAGGAACAATAGTAAACGGATCTTCCTCTTTGGCCATACACAACAGTCGAGCATAGAGTTTATCACCAGTGAACAGAGCCTGACCCAAAATCCTACCATAGCCATCTTTGGTAGGTCGAATGACGCGATGGCTCAAATATACCGCCGCTGGAGCCGCACCTGGTTTAGATCCCTCAATCCCATAAATACCAATGGTTGGTTCTGCTTCTCCATGAAAAACGTAGGGGGCAACGAAAGTAACTAAATTCCGCATCGCTGAGTTGCGATAGCACAAAGCTCCCGCCGGATAGGGGATGTAACCTGATTTATGGGGATCGACGGTGATCGAGTCAGCATAGGTCAGAGCGGCAAATTGCTCCTCTACATAAGCACTCAAGGGAGAAATTGGCGGTGCTGTATCTTTGGGAGAAGCTAAACCAAAGTCTGCGTCGGTACGTAATAGTGTTGCGAAATATCCCCCCCAAGCAGCATCAGCATGAACGGTAAACTGTAATCCTTTTTGGCTAAATTCTTCTCGTAGTTCCAGAATTTGCTTGAGCGGATCGACTGCGCTTTCCTCGGTGGTGCCGATAACTGCAACGACGGTATAGACAGGAATATGGTTGTCTAGGCAATATTGTAAATCTACTTTTAGACTATAGCCTTTTAGTCCATCTTGGTCAGTTTGAGGTTCAATAGGCTCAATTCTCATCCTGCCATGTTCGTCAACTTCCACATCAATCATGTGGGAGGCTCCGATTCCTAAAACAGCTGCTGCTTTCGGGAATGAATAATGTTTGGTTCCTGGTACAAAAAAGACTGGCGATTCAATGCCTTGCAAATAACGCTTAGAAAATTCCTGAATGCCTAGATCTTGCACAGAATACTTCGACAAGGCAGCAGATAAGATAGTAGAAGCTTGACTCTCATCAATACCTTGACTCATTAATTGATTGGTGATTTGCGTAGACAAGCCTAAGATATCATCAACTTTGAGGTTTAACAGTTGCCAAGTGTCGAGTGTGGTTAATTGCTGCTCTGTCCAAGTTCCAGAAGTTGGTAAGTAGGCATTAATCGCGATATTGCCTACTATCTGTTGCAATTTTTCATCTTCTTTCAAAGCTTCTTTAATCGCAATGGGATAAAATTTGAGATTTCTCGCTGACCAAATAGCCTCTATGTTAGCAACTGTTCCCCCACAAGTGATATGTCCCCAGGCTCGCAGCTCATCACTTTCACTTTCCTCTGGCGGAACGTAGTATCCTAGCATCCGGCAAAGATCGTCACCTACCTCGATTTCCAGTCTTGTAGTGACAGTGGAGGCTTCAAAAGCCACATTATTAGCGTTGTATAGCATTCCCGCAAAGTAGCCGAGTACCGACGGAATGGTTGAATCCCAACCCATGTGTCCTTGATAGCGCATACTGAAAAAGGGAACGGAGTTCTTCAGCTGTTCTAATAAGTCCTTATAACCTTCATCAAGGAGAGCGATCGCTTCTTGGTAGTCTGTTGAACGCTTAATCTCAGTAGTAATATGACAAGGATCCTCAGGAAAATAACTCTTTCTCCACTCAGCGTGAGATTGGATTGCCTCTAGTATCCATGCTTGCAAATGGTGGATATTTTCTGCTTTTGGGCCTAAAAACCAAGCTTCTACCGATCTTGAGCCAGTTGTCCTTAAGTTTAGGGTGTCTGATTTTGCAAAAGATTCTTGGATACGGTGTGTTGCCTTTTCAAAAGCTTTGCTGGAAGTCTCTCTGGGAGTTCTCATAAAAACCTTCTCCTTGTAAGTCAAACAGATTCAGCGTTAATCCAGTTTGTCTGCACTGATTCGCATTGCAGATTGTCGTCAATATTGGCAACATGAACATCTAGCTCGATTTATGTTGGGAGAACTTTTGGAATTTTGAATTTACATCTAATGTCAAAACACTTGTTAGGTGTTTGCGATCGCATGTCTAACTTACGCAAACATTACGAAAGAATGTAAACGCAAAGCAGAAATCACAGGGTAGAATAGGGAACTTTACAGAGTTTTTGCGTAAGCCTTGATGTGAATTTGTGTTGTCATCATCAAGCAATTTGCTTAATTTGTAAACAGAAAAAAAGATGTATCAAAAATTACACTAAGTCTACGAATTGACAAATATATTTAAATAATTAATAGCCTTGAGCAAGTTATATGTACAGTGACTTTTTATTTGTCGCTGTTCCAAATTAATGTCATTGAGGGTGTAAAGCTTGCACTCAAAGAGGCTTCGTAAATTGGCGAAGGTATTGACAATAATAAATATATTATAAATAAAGTGATGCGCTTAAACATTTTATGATAGATAGTAACTAGTAGCTATTGAGTAAACAAAAACACAAGAGTTATACCTTCTCTGGAGCAATTCTTTCGTCGATATTTTAAGCCAACCGTTATATATGACTGCTCTCAAGAGCTATCGCTTTTGAGTGTAGGCGTGTATTTACTGATTTTAAAACCAAACAGACCAAAATAATTGACACACCAGTAAATTGACAAAGTTATGAAATTTAACTTCAGAACCTTATCGCTGGCTATACCGTCTCTGCTTGTAGGAATCACTGTGCTATTAGCCTGCGATTTCAGACAAGAATCCTTTAACATTCATCAAGCATTAGACTTGTCCGAAATATTAACTTAGTAAAAGAAAAATGGTAAAACATTTAATTGAGTCCCTACCATTTTTCAATATTAGTTATGGTTTTTGATTATATCCAAAAGTATCCACTACGAACAAAACAAATTTTAGGGAT
>NZ_JAVRBR020000096.1:0-77945 GCF_034531165.2 Dendronalium sp. ChiSLP03b
TACCATTGGGTTTCAAATGCTTTACAGAAATCATCTACATGGCAAAACAAAGCATCTAAACTGAACATAGGGCAGGTTGCTGGATTTAACGCTATTTTCAGCTTACTACCTGTCCCTTTCCTTATCCCGAACTCAGGTTAAAGTAACAGCCATCAAGGAAGAAACAATCTCTGTAGCAGCTGGTGAAGTATTCCTCTGGAAAGATCACACCTTGGGATTTAAGCCAATTGACTGCATTCTCCAAATACACCGTATTCCACAGCACAATTCCGGCGATCGCTAAATTTAACCCACTGGCTCGGAGACATTCGTCTTTAAAGAAACGGTCGCGCACTTCACCCAAACGGTGAAAGAAGACTGCCCTCGACAAAGAATGTTTTAATTTTCCCTTATTCAGTTCCGCCGTGGCCCTACACCTGGATGCAATTCGTTTTGCGGGAGTTTTTTTCATTGGGGCTGCTTTTAACTCTTAACTCCTCTGCCAAATTTTAATCGTTTTATCCAAACTGCCACTTACCAACATCTCGCCTGAAGCTGTGAAGGCTAATGCTGTGACTATGTTACTATGACCTGTAAAGGTAGCCAGCAGTTCTCCTGTCTCTAAATGCCACAATTTAATAGTTTTATCAGCACTGGCACTGGCGATAACTTGCTCATCGGGACTTAGGGCGATCGCATATACTCTATCTGTATGTCCCTTGAGAGTGCGAATTAATCTCCCAGTTCCCAAATACCAAATTTTAATTGTGCAATCCCAGCTACCACTAACTAGCAGTTGATCGTCTGCACTCATCGCCAGCGAACTAACAATGTGAGAATGACCCATGAGGGTATGCAGTGGTTGGGCATCCTTTAAATTTTTGGTCTTTGTCTGGGGAGGATTATGCCAGACTTTGATTTTGCGGTAACTACCTGTCACCAAAGTTTGGCCATTTCGACTCAAAACTAGGGAATGAGCAGCTGTATCATCTAGGGAAAGAGCGATCGCTACCTGACGGCGCATCAAATCCCAAAATAGAATTTTTCTGTCATCTCCACCAGTTGCGATCATCCGTCCATCTGGGGTGAACGCAACGCAACGCACCATACCATTATGCTTGTGCAGGATATCTATCAAGTCTAGTGCGCCTACGTGCCAAATTTTAATTGTTGAGTCTGCACCAGCACTGACTAAAGTCTGTCCATCTGCACTAAAAGCTAGAGAATTAACTTCATCTACTAGCCCGGAGACTACCCAAGGATACTCTGACAATGTATCGATTAATTCACCCTTAGTTAAATCCCATAGCTTCGTTTCTCCACGACTGCCACTTGCCAATATGGGCGATGTTTTGCCATTCTGATACCTGGAACTAAAGGCAAGGCAATTAATTCCTCTAGTGTGACCTTTCAAAGTCTGCCAACATTCCCAATCACCGATTATTTCCTTGCGGGGATGTTCTGGTGGCAAAGTCTGAATCGTCTCTGCCATCATTTTCTCATCAACTAATAGCAATGCATCTTTTTTAGCAATTTTTTTAGTACTAAATGATTCTAAATACCAACTTAATCCCCCTGCATATAACAAGTTACTTGGGCTGACATACAGTTTTGGCTCGAGCGATTCAATTTGATTAGTTGGTAAAAATCCAGTAATTACTGCATGTTTTTCGTATCCTAACTTGCCATTAGATGGATAAAACAAACATAAAAAAATTAATACTTGGTGATTTCTCAAATCTTCTTGAGTAATTGACCACCTAATTTTATCTTTCTTAATACCATTAAAACTTTCTCCATCAGCCACATAAACTTGAATACTTACCTTTGGATCGTCTACAAGCAAATAAGTAAATTTACTTTCGCCTCGCAAATTGCCCTCGTCATCTAAAACAATGTTTTGCAACGTGTCTTGTGGCAACTTTTTCACCAACTTGCCCAAACGTTCAGCCATGACTCGCTCAACAATTTGTTCTCGCAACAAATAATCTTCTGCTTGCTGCTGGAAATATTTGGGAAAAGGGATTACCCAGTCAGGAGGTTCTGGATATTCAGGTGGTATCGGCGGCGGATTTTTAGCGAGAATTGCAGCTTGTTGGCGAGAATAATCGAGGATTCTTGCCAAAGGCTCGCCCCAAAATCCCATAATTTCACTGTGGCAACCTTTAACTTGACTTTCCAGCAAAGAGAGGTCGTAAGTCTTAGGTTTTTTTACACGTTGAAGGAAGTCAGCTTGTTGAGCTTTGAGTAAGCTAATCCAATCCATCTGCATTCCAGCGGCACAATCTTGCATACCTACGGTAAGCTATACCAACGTAATTACTCAAGTTTATAATCTATAGTTAATTAAAAATTCAGTGATAATCGCAGTCTAATAGAACACATTTAAGAAACTGTATTCATGGTCAGCATTCAACTATACAGCATTCAAACAGTTTATTGAATCGTCTGATTGAGGTATAGAGAATTAACTGATGTCAGTCAATTCTAACTAACCTAGAGAAGGAGATACTGTTTCCCCAGAAACAGTTCTATCAGCGAATTACCCTCCGGGTGATGGTTCTTTGCCGCTACCGCCTCGCTAACTCGCTAACGAAAGAGTTCAACGAGCAGAACTACGCGCTCAAATCCTGGCAGAACATCTAAAATCTCTCGGTGTAGATCCAAATTCTTTAGTTTAGAATGTGCTTCTGAGTGAATGATGGCGATCGCCAGCTACGACAACTAAGGCACAAGCCTAAAAAACTGGTGAACGAGTATCAAAGACTCTCCTGCGAGTATCAAAGACTCGTCGATGAGTCAGCTTCATGCAAAATAGGCGGATTGCTCGTACCAATTCTTCAAAATAGCCGACAGCTGCCAACCTGGCAAACCAGATTAAATTTTGACTTTCTTAATTACGAACTACGAATTACGAATTACGAATTACGAATTAAACCTTGTACTCTCGCTACTATTTGCCTCAATTCCTCAGCATCAGGCGATTAGATACGCTGCAATATTTCCAAGGCTGGCTGCAAATAATCTAGTGCTTGATTGTAATCGCCCTGTTGTTCTACTACAGCAGATTTCAAGTTGGTGAGGTACAGATAATTGTAAGGGCGAACGGCCGTTCGCCCCTACTTGTGTACTTCATTTACCTGAAAAACGCTGTATTTGCCCTAAGCAGCACAATGTCATAGCTTGAGTTTGGACATCGCCGATTTTTTCAGTGATAGCTAGGGATTGTTGATAAAGGGCGATCGCTTCGGTGATTTCTCCGGTATTGGCTTTGAGTTTCCCCATTTCGTACAAGGTTGCCGCCTTGCCGTGGACATTGCCGATTTGTTTTGTGATAGCCAGGGATTGTTGATAAAGGGCGATCGCTTCGGTGATTTCTCCGGTATTGGCTTTGAGTTTCCCCATTTCATGCAAGGTTGCCGCCTTGCCGTGGACATTGCCGATTTGTTTTGTGATAGCCAGGGATTGTTGATAAAGGGCGATCGCTCCGGTGATTTCTCCGGTATTGGCTTTGAGTTGTCCCAAGTTGTGAATAATTGCTGCTTTTTCTTCTTCATCTTCTGCTGAACAGATATTTAGGGCTTGTTGATAATGCTCTTGGGCTTTGCTGATATCACCTAATTCGTGTTCGCAGCGGGCTAATTCATGTAAGACCAAATAATCTTCAACAAGTTCTAAAGTAGATTTGCATAATTGAAAAGCTTCCCGGAATCGGCTTTGACTGTCCCAACTTTGTGCCAATTTACCTGCTATTTTCACCACTATCTTGTCTACCTTTGCCAACAACGCCAACCGATGAATTTCTAACTGTTGTTCCTCAATTGCCGTTATCACCTCTTGCCACCAAAGGCGATACAACACCTCAGCCGCTTGCTTATGCAAAGCTTCCCCATTTACTGGTAACTGCACAGGCAAAATACGTGGCACTCGTAACGCCCGATTGTGGCTCACTTCCCACAGTCCCAACGCCACCACCCGATTAATATAATGTTCCAAATTGGGGATAGTGTCACAAACTGCGGCTAAAGCTGACCTCGGTACTGGTAACTCAAACACCATTCCCCGTGACAACATCTCCCGCATGGTTGCATCCATTTGTTGCAGCAGCGCTTCTGCCAAAACTTGCTCTCGCAACTCCACTCGTCGATCTGCTTCCAAGCTATTGAGAATTATCGCTTGGTCAACAGTTATATTTTGCAGAATCTTATCCAACCATTCCAGCAAGCGGGGATTACCATCTGCTAATTTCTGCGCCTGGAATTTTAACGCCTCATCCACCTGAGATTTAGCACTAAAGGCAGGGAGGCGATTAAACTTTTTTTGCAAATCTGCGCCTTGCAGTGCATCCAACGGCTGCTTGTGGAAATGCTGCAACTGGGTAAATTCAAAATCGTAACAGCAGGTAATAATGATGCGGTGGGAAGTGGAATTTTCTCTAATTGCCCAAACTAAACCCTTCATTACCTCTGCTGCTTCCGCTTGCAGCACATAACTTTCATTGCGGGGTTCTAAATTCACTTCAAAATCATCCAGCACCAATAAAAACGGCTTTGCTTCCTCATGCAACTGCTGAAAAACTCGCCGTAGCCGAAATCTCAATTCTTCATCGTAATTTTGTAGGCTTTTGCGTTGTTCGTTGTCATCCAACTTTTCTGTTAAGCGACTCACTAAACTAGCTTCATCAATTCTCCCCACCCAAACAACACGCTCAAAATTTGGGAGGCGATCGCACAGTCTAGCTGCTAAACTACTTTTACCCAAACCGCCCATGCCATGAATCAACACCCCAACTTCATTGGTTGATTGACTCAGGTTGCAACTACTCCCTCTCTTAGTGGTGCATCTGAACTAACTTTATAGTTACCTGATAAACCAGGAATTTCCAAAAGCGCCTCTGTTGCAGCAATTGCATCTTCACCTCAATCGCCAACCGAATTTCTACCATAGTTTACCTGCAAGTTATGTCTAATTCAGGCTTTTTTCCACAATACTTAACAGCGATCGCGTTTATCAGCGGTTAATTATTCATTATTAATAGCTGTAAAATCCTCCCTTGCTCCCTCATCTCCCCACCCCCCCTTGGCGTTCACACTTAAAACCTCGATGCTGCCAAGCTTGCATATTCACCTCAGCAAGTCTTGTTACATTTGAGCATTGTGGCTGAATAAATTGACTTAAACCAGCCCAAAACAAGCTGCGCGTTATATCCAGTCCAGTTTTCAGACGAGATTCACGATTACCAGGAACGCCTTGCTCTTCAACAATATCTACCTCTACCCAAATGCCATGAGCGCCCAAGAGAATCTGTGCCATCCATTTGGCTCGTGGTAAATGAGTTAGTGAAGTAATCAACTTTACCTTATGTACTCCCCAACGCCGCAGAATCGGAATCCCGTAGTAAAAATTATCAAAGGTAGAATTCGCGCAATTTTCTAACCAAACATTTTCCATCTCTGCTGCTTCCCGCTGAAAAATTAGCCACATACAGGGAGCTTGAGAACCATGAGAAATTAAAATTGGTGTTTGCGGATATTGTTTTGCTTTTTGGGCAACATAAATTTCTCGGCGAATACTACCACCAAGCACAAAAAAAGCATCTATCGGCTGGGAAAAAGCAAAAACTAGGGCTATAGTGGTGCAAATCAGCCAGATGCCAAAGATCAGGCATAAACCACAACCTACTTTTTGTAACAATTGCCACTGTTTACGGAAGTTTCCACTGTTAGGAATTGATGAAGTTTTGGTAAATTTATGTCTCATGACATGGTAGAAAAGGCTTGGTTAAATTATGGCGAAAAGACCTGCAATTAAGTCAGTGAAATGCTATCTTATAAAAATAATATTGGGTGCAAAGATGACACTGACAAAAGTGTCACATTATCGTTACAGTCAATTCATAGTGACATATTAGACTGCCAAAAAACTGGCAATTGCAGCAATAATTGTTAATAAATTACTGCAAAATTTCAAAATAATTAAAAGGGGAAAAAATGAAGGGAACATAGCTGAGAATTGAGTATAAAAACTTAAAAATCTCTTAAAAGCCCGATCGCCTAAACTGTCAACAATACAAATTAACCCAGCTGATATACATGAACCAATCTGCGAAACGTTATTCGCCGCTCCAAATAGCCTTGATTGGTGGAGCGATCGCCACGACCGCCACCATGTCTGTATTTGGTCCAGCTTGGACTCGCTGCGTTCGTGCTGCCCTACAAGATAGTCCGAAGGCCTTAGTCGATCAAGTCTGGCAAGTGGTAAATCGTGAATATGTTGACGGCAGTTTTAATCAACAAGATTGGCAAGCAACTCGGCAAAGCCTGTTAAGCAAAAACTATTCTTCTAATGAAGAAGCTTATGTAGCTATTCGCGAAGCTTTACAAAAGTTGGGAGACCCTTACACTCGGTTCATGGATCCCAACCAATATCAAGCCCTGACAAGTCAAACATCTGGAGAAGTCTCTGGAATTGGTATTCGCATGGAAGTGAACGAAAAAACCAAGCGGCTCACTGTTGTCGAAGCCATAGAGAATTCTCCAGCATTGAAAGCTGGAATCAAAGCAGGCGATGAAATTGTGGCAATTGATGGTAAATCCACTCTGGCGATGAAAGTGGACGATGCCTCCAAACTGATTCGCGGCAAAGCGGGTACTCCCATATCTTTGCGACTATCACGGATGGGGAAAAATACTTTTAATCTGAGGCTAACACGGGCGACCATTGAAGTACCAACAGTACGTTATACCCTTAAACAAGAAGGAAATCGACGCGTTGGCTATATTCGTTTGCGCGAGTTTAGTGCCCATGCTTCGGAACAAATGCGCCGAGCTATCCGGGATTTGAGTGGCAAGAAAGTTGATGCTTTTGTGCTAGATTTGCGTGGAAATCCTGGTGGTTTGTTGCAAGCGAGCATTGAAATTGCCCGTATGTGGTTGGATGATGGTGGGATTGTCCGCACGGTGAACCGTAGGGGAGACAGTGAAGATAGTAAAGCCAATCGCACTGCCCTCACGAAACTTCCCTTAGCAGTACTGGTTGATGGTAATTCAGCTAGTGCTAGCGAAATTCTCACAGGGGCCCTCAAGGATAATAAGCGGGCAGTAGTCATTGGTGGTCAAACATTTGGTAAAGCTCTGGTACAGTCAGTTCATGAACTGTCAGATGGGTCAGGTTTAGCCGTCACCATTGCCCACTACTTCACCCCCGCTGGCACAGATATTAACCATAAGGGAATCACTCCAAATATCAAGATAGATTTGACAGAGGCACAAGAACGCCAACTGGCATCTAATCCAGATCTACTCGGCACTCGAAGCGATCCACAATATGCCCGCGCGATTGCAGTTCTATCGAATAACAACTTCGCCCAGTCTCTAGTAAATCAACCCAGCCAATCCATGAGTGTTAGCGCCAGTGACTTGAAATTTTAAATTGACGCTAGCGTGTACCAGTAATTTATTACCAGGTGTTCGTGTATCAGTGTTAAAAAGGATGAAGGCTAAAAGATGAAATTTTATACTTCGTCCTTAACACTTCTATGAATTATCAGCCAGTTAATACAACCACCGACACCAGCTTCTTGCCAATGGTATCGGTGGTTGTTCCTATTTATAACGGTGAGGCAGACTTACCAGAGTTAATTAGTTGTCTATTGTCTCAAACTTATCCAAAAGATCGGGTGGAGTACTTACTTGTGGATAATAACAGTAGCGATCGCACTCTCACCGTTCTCAAAACAACTGCCGAAAATTGCCCAATTACAATTCGTCCTTTGAGCGAAAATCAAATTCAAAGTTCCTACGCTGCTCGTAATACTGGTATTCGCGCCGCTACAAGCGAAATTATCGTTTTTACCGATGCTGATTGCCGTCCGCAACCACAATGGTTAACCTCATTAATCCAGCCTTTTGCCCAGCCAAATGTGGTAATTGTCGCTGGTGAAATTGTTGCACTACCGGGCAATACTCTGCTAGAACAATACGCAAATAGTCAAGAAACTTTATCGCAAAAGCATACTCTTGCCCATTCTTTTTGTGCCTATGGTCAAACTGCTAATTTAGCGATTCGTCGCATCGCCTTAGAAAAAGCAGGTTTATTTCGCCCTCATCTGACAACTGGCGGTGATGCAGACATTTGCTGGCGGATTCTGCGGCAAAACATCGGGCGTTTGGAATTTGCCCCAGAGGCAATTGTCCAGCACCACCACCGCACTACACTCAAAGAATTAGAAAGTCAATGGCGGCGTTATGGACGCTCAAATCGCTATCTACATGAATTGCACGGTGTAGAGTTGATGCGAGAAATCACACCTACCGAATGCGGCTATCGCTTGGTACGTTGGTTATTAAAAGAAGTACCAAGAAACAGTGTAAAGGCGATCGCAGGTAAAGCAACAGTTTTAGATTTATTAAATACTCCCATTGGTTTGTTCACTGCCAGAATGCGTTACACTGGGCAACGCGACGCTAAATTGCCAGAAAAAGCCAAAATAATTGAGCGGCTAACTACAACAGAGAACCACATCGACAAGTGAGATTTACTCGATAAATCGTCATTACATCAATTCTACTTTTATTAGAAGTACTCAAACGGGCTTGCTATAATACTAAGAAAAAACCCTTGAAAATAGGTAAATATCGTTATCTTCCTAATTTTCAAGGGCAGTAAAAACAAAATTTATTTCTACAATAAACCACTAATTCAGCAATATGTTTCTGCTTTGCTACTGGAAGTATATTAAGAAGCTAGTGCCACTTCCACCAATTGCTGCAATTCACCTTTCTGGTACAGTTCAATCAAGACATCCGAACCGCCAATGAATTCACCATCAATATACACTTGAGGAATTGTTGGCCAGCTGGAATATTCTTTAATGCCCTGACGAATTTCAGAGTCTGAGAGAACGTCAAACGTCTCAAAGGGAACTCCTAACGTATTGAGAATCTGCACGACGTTGTTGGAGAAACCACATTGAGGCATCAATTTGTTTCCCTTCATGAAAACAAAAATCTTGTTTTGTTGTACCAAGTTATCAATTTTTTCTTTGAGTTCTGGTGTCATAGTCTTTTTAGTTCCTATTCTGCATTCAAGAGTGAGGAGGAGCCATTTGCTTCACTTGGGGAAACACCAAGTGAGATAAGTGGCGTTGGGGAGTAGAAAGTTAGTAGTTAAGAGCGAGGAGTTATAAAATTAAACTCCTAACTCATAACTCTTAACTTTAGGAGGCAGTTGTTGCTTGCCATGCTTCGGGAGTATAGGTTTTTACAGCCAAGGCATGAATCGCTTCAGTTGACATGGCTTGCTGCAACGCACCATAAACTAACTGGTGTTGTTGCACCAGTCTTTTACCTGCAAACTGCGATGACACTACTGTCACCTGATAGTGGTCACCGCCACCAGTCAAGTCCTGCACCTGAACTTGGGCATCTGGCAGTCCCGCTTTGATCATTGCCTCAACCTGCTGCGGACTAATCATCGCAATTCCTGAAAAAACTTACTTTTCTATTATTAACAAATATAGAGCAGACAAATTTGTTTGAGGGGAGTTGGGAGGACGCAGGGACGCGGGGACAAGAAAGATAACGAAGACAAGGCAGAGAAGTCGCAAGGAGGAGCCACTGCGTTGGATGGGTTCCCCAGCTTGTAGACGCGCTCTGCGCGGCTTCCCGCAGGGTAGCAAGTGGCGTGGTTTCCCTCTGGGCGAACTTCGGAGAGACAAGGGAGATAATCTTTCACTTCTGCCTTCTGCCTTCTGCCTCCTGACAACTGCTTATTTTTGGGATGAGGAAGATGAACCACTACCTTGTCTGGGATAGGGAGAGTCAACAAAACCTAGCTCAAATAACTGTTGATAAGCTTTCTTGCCTAAATCTCGTGTCGGATTTTGACTTTTGATAATTTGAATTAACAACGGTACGGCTAACTCTGACTGATTTTGTGCTCGATGTACCAGTGCTAGCTGATAGGTAGCTTCATCTCGCTTTTGGGCGGTTAATAGAGCCTTTTGACGCTGGGAATCGGAAACTCTATTGTCAATTCCCGAAAAGCTAGCGTTTAACTCTTGATAAAAATTAGATAGCTGGTTATAAACCTGACGTGCTTCTTGTAGTTTCTTGGCAGCTAGGGTGTAGTTTTGGCCAGAAACAGCTTGATTGGCTTCTTTCATGAGGCGATCGCCACCCTCAATGCTCAACAAGCTATTATTTTGAGTTGTAGGACGTAGGTTATTGGGATTGTTGGGGTCAATAGGTTGTGGTTGATTAGTACCTGGTAGCTGTGGTACTTGAGCATTAGCAGATGATAGCAGGCTGAGGACTGCTATGAGTGATAAGGAAGTGCAGCGAATCAAGGAACCGACAGCAGCAAAGTTCATGGGTAAATTAGTGTGACAAGTATATAAAAAAGGGATGGAAACTTCGGGTATCTTAACTCTGTTTTTGTCTTTAACAAAACAAAGCTACCTAGTTAAGTTTCTGTGATTTAGACTGAAAATCGGTTAAATTGAGTTCCCATTGTTCTGCATACTACTAAATCGCCCTTATGAACGATCGCGTTAATTCCTCTGATTTCTCAACCACAGGTGTACCAGCAAGCAGCTTGGGAGTAGTTTTACAACGCGGTGGTGAAGAATTGATTTTAAAAAAAGCTTTAGATCGTTTCACCATCCGCCCAGCTACCGATTTTCCTCCCCAACAATTATCTCAGGTTACTTGGGGCATTTGGCAGCGGAGTATTCCCCAAGCAAAACTAGAACTTTTCACGGTTGCACCCACCCAATTAGAGGAGGCGATGGCCCAAGCACGCGCTGCGCGCAATGTTGCTTTCGCCAGTCACGTTTACACAATCAAAGATAATCCTGGGACTTTCGTTTACCTAAATGACCAAATCACGATTCAATTTGCCTCTGAGGTAGACGCTGCTACGATTAATTCCATATCAACCGCATTCAGCTTAGCCCCAAATAAATTTGTTCTTGATATTCCTAATACTTTCGTGTTTCTAGTTAGCAAACAAGCAACCGAAAATCCCATCAAAATTACTAACCAGTTACAAGGACTCAAAGAAGTGTTAGCCGCTGAGCCTAATATTCTCGTACAAACTGAGTCACATTACAAACCCCGCGATTCTCTCTATGCCCAGCAATGGTATCTCAACCACAACGGCGGGAATCAGTTGATAGTGGGTTCCCATATCTCTGTGGAACAAGCTTGGGATGTTACTCGCGGTGTGCGTTCTGTGGTTGTGGCAGTAGTAGATGATTCCTTTGATTTGAATCATCCAGATTTTCAAGGTAGCGGCAAAGTTGTTGCCCCTAGAGACTTAAAACAAAAAGACTTCTTACCCTTGCCTGATGAAAACGAAACTAGTCACGGAACAGCTTGTGCGGGGCTAGCTGTGGCAGAAGAAAATGGTACGGGAATTATTGGTGTTGCCCCTGGTTGTGCATTGATGCCCATTCGCAGTACTGGATTTTTGGATGATGAATCCATAGAGGAGATTTTTAACTGGACTATAGAAAAGAAAGCCAGTGTGATTTCTTGTAGTTGGGGGGCTTCAGCTGTTTATTTTCCTCTGTCCTTGCGCCAAAAGGCTGCTATTACCCGCGCCGCCACCAAAGGGCGCAATGGGAAAGGATGCGTAATTGTATTTGCTGCGGGCAATGCCAACCGCCCAGTTAACGGTACTATTAATGAGCAGAATTGGCCAGAAAACATCTTAAAAGGAAATGTAGATTGGTTAAGTGGTTTTTCGGTACATCCAGATGTAATGGCGATCGCCGCTTCTACTAGCTTAAATAAGAAAGCTGCTTACAGTAATTGGGGAGCTAGTATTTCGCTGTGTGCCCCTAGTAACAATGCCCCACCAGGAATGTCGTTTCAGGAAAAAGGCTATGTTTTTACACAACCTGCGATCGCCACTTCTCTTACGGGACTGGGAATGTTCACCACTGACCAATTGGGAACCGCAGGCTACGATCCAGGTAACTTTACCAGCAACTTCGGCGGTACTTCCAGTGCTACACCTGTGGTTGCAGGCGTAGCAGCGCTAGTTTTATCAGCAAATCCTGACTTGACAGCCCAACAAGTCAAGCGTATTTTGCAAGAAACCGCTGATAAAATAGTGGACTCTGACCCCGACCCCCAACTGGGTTTGCGCGCAGGTACTTACGATGGTGACGGACATTCTCAGTGGTTTGGTTATGGTAAAGTCAATGCTGCCAGGGCTGTACAAGCAGCACTGCAACTACGAGGAGTAACATCAACTGCCACCAAACAAGTAACAGGAAAGAATAACACTCAACTAGCGATTCCAGATAATGAAAAACAGGGAATAAAGAGTGCGCTCGCCATTTCTGAATCTGGTACAGTTAAAGATATTCAGATCGCAGTAAATATCACTCATGATTATTTAGGCGATTTAGAAATTTATTTAATAGCCCCTAACAATCAACAGGTATTGTTACAAAATCGGACTCTCGGACGCAGTACTAAATTACAAATAATTTACACAGTGCGATCGCACCCAATCCTCAAGCAGTTGTTATCTGTCTCAACCCAAGGACGCTGGCAGTTGTGGATAATCGATTACGCCCTGCAAGATGTGGGGAGATTGAATAACTGGGAATTAACTTTGGGTATTTAGTCCTCAATTTTGGATTTTGCATTATCTTATCTAAAGTTCGGTCGATTTGAGTTGCCGAATCTTTATGCAATAAGTTTAAACTCCAGTTAACTAGGAACAACTGACAAAATTAAGTGTTGGAAATTTCTGCAAATGCGTGAGTGCTAATTACTAATTCTTGATTGCTTAATTGTTGCAGCACCTTGGCTAAATCTTCTGTGAGGCGTTTGGCATTTTGTTTCACACTGCCATTTGTGTAATCTGCCACATTGATTGCATTTCCAATGTGAATGTTAACGTCTGTACCCCAGTTAGGATAAGGTTGACTGTAATTGATACCAATGGGTAGGATTTTAACTCCCAGCCCTGGTTGACTAAATTCAGCATTCAAAGACAGACGAGCAATTCCTGGCTTTAGAGGGTGAACTTCACCATCACGATAGATA
Organism: Dendronalium sp. ChiSLP03b; assembly: GCF_034531165.2. NCBI lineage: Bacteria > Bacillati > Cyanobacteriota > Cyanophyceae > Nostocales > Nostocaceae > Dendronalium > Dendronalium sp. ChiSLP03b. The sequence continues at coordinate 13,047 of NZ_JAVRBR020000096.1, forward strand.
TTACCTTCTGGAAAAATGACCAGGGTTTTTCCTTGTTGAAGTAATTGAACTCCATGCCGCAGGGTAGTGATTGACGGGTGTTTAGAATTTACAGGAAAACCTCCTAAACGTCGAACAAACCAGCCTTGCAGTCCTTGGCATTCATCAATAGTTACCATAAAACGCAAATCTTTGCCGATCGCGCAAGTAGTAGCAGTATACGGTACTAGTAATGCATCCCAACGCGCTCTATGAGTAGGAGCCAGAATCAGAGGACCTGTAGAAGGGATATTTTTTTGTCCGGTAATTCTAATTTGTCCAAAGAATAATGGTAAAAGGAGATGACGACCTAATAGATATGCCAGAGGGCTTAACCACGGAGAAACCCGCGATGTAGTATCAGCCACCTGATAATTTACTTGGGTAGGTGCTAGTGTTTCCTGGCAAGTATGGTCAGAAGAGTAAAATTGCATGATGATGGTAGCTGCTGGTTGTCCGGAAGAATAAAAAAATGTTTATTAGTTACACCGTAGATTTTCTTTCAAGAGTTGTGTCGTAGGTGTTGGACAGTTTCGCCTCTGTCTGTGACTTTTTCTGATGCCGCCGAGTAGCAAACCAAGCTTGCAACTGCTGACGACAGGCTGATTCTAGAATACCTCCAACAACACGCAGACGGTGATTAGAAGCAGCACTATCAGGAATGTTGGTTACAGTACGAATTGCTCCAGTTTTTGTATCATCAGCTCCATATACAAGCATTCCTATACGCGCTTGCACAATAGCACCCGCACACATCGGACAAGGTTCTAAAGTTACGTATAAGGTGCATTGATTCAGATGCCAATTGTGTAAAGTTTGAGCAGCTGACCTAATGGCAAGAATTTCCGCATGTGCTGTGGGGTCTTTGTCGCGTTCTTTTCTATTTTCACCTTCTGCAATCAAATTTCCGCTAGCATCGATAATAACAGCACCCACTGGCACTTCACCCGCATTCCCAGCGGCTTGTGCCAATTCTAGGGCCCGGCCCATCCATTGTTTATGTATAAGATATTCTGGATATTCTATTGACATAATTTTATCGCTACTTGTATCAAGTTTTGGATTTTAAATTACGTGTAATGTGAATTGATTGATGAAATGCTTGTAATTTCGTAAGTAGTTACAAAACCAAGATTTTTAACAAGTATTGAAACCCTTATCGGACAAGATGCATTTTTAATTCACATTAGAGCCTAGCCTATTTATAAAGTAAATATTAAGGTAGGGGAGCCAGTGCGGTGGACGGGTTTCCCGGCATAAAGCAACTGGGGTTGTGTTACAGCTGTGCAAGGATTTGAGAGTTTAAGAGAGTAAGAATTAGCCGTAACGCACTCCTTTTCTCGGTGCGTTAAGCGTTGCTATCACGCACCCGACAATTTAAGGTTTACTTTATAAATTACCTCTTAGGCATAAATTAGAGCTTTATAACTAAGTTTGTTCATACTCATCTCACACACCACCAGTTTGGGTGGTGTTTTTAGTCGATGATGTAATTAGATAATAAACACCACGTATCGCTCCAAGCAAAAAGAGAAGGAATTATAAGTTTCTAAAAAACTTTTCAGAAAGCCAGACTTGGATATCCTAAGATTTAGGTGAACAGGATTCGTTATTTTTCGTATTGAACTTGTAGTTGAATAAAAATGTGAGGTTATGCCGAATTTAGGTAATCTATGACACGCCGCCAGTATCCTAACCCACCCATAGAAGAAGCGGTCTTTGATTTGTAAATTTTTCAAGAGTGGGTAGAAAAATCTCTACATCTTCAAGAAGCACTTTCTAGTTTATATGTATTAAAACAGAGAGAAGGGCAAGCCTTTGAGAATTTGATTACCGGTCGTACAAGGGAGTTGTTCGATGTCGTTAAGTAAAGTTCACTATTCTGCGAAGGATGATGGTCGCAATATAGAGACAACATTGCTATTTCAGATACCCAGCAAATTAACCCAACTTTCACTGTCTCAATCAGTAGAGGGCTTGCAAAGTGCATCAATTGGGCAAAACGTCAATCTTGTTGTTTTAACGACAAACAAAATATCAACTGTGGGAAGTTGGAAATATCAGCCTAAGATAGACATCTCTTTACTTCAAAGGGCCAAAGCTATCTTTGAGCAATCTGATAATTATGCAGCCCTGGAATTTTTAAGTCGGAGCTATTCACTAGCTCACAAAACTCACAGAAGAATTGCTGAACTAGGAACCGATAATGAAACTTATAAATACACCCTAGAATGGTTAGATAGACTACGTAGCCTTGTTGCGGCTAACCAAATGTGGTGGTGTGAACCACTAGTAAATCTGAGCTTTGACTCAGAAATAGTTTTTGAATGGTGGTACAAGAACAATAAATTAACTGTTTATATTCTGGGTAATAACGCAGAATATATCAAGGTTTGGGGGGCTGATATTGATTCTGAAATGGAAGACGGCTCGGCAACATCACCTGCTGAACTTACCGATCTCTGGAAATGGTTAGTTTCATAGAGGTTTGCAGTGAGTGATGTGGTTACAGATGACGAGCTATTATATCGATGCGTTTTTCGTGGATTAGATAAATATTACCGCATTGGAGAATTTGGATTAGAACTTAGCTCACAGGCGTTTACAGATAGAAATCAAGCTCCTTCTGTTGACAGAGCAAAGCTTTGTGGTTATGACCCGAAATGCACGCAGAAAAACCCAGATGATGGTGTAGGGAGTCTAATTACTGCCGAAGTTCGGATGATAAATATTTCTCAAAACGATCAAAAAGGTAACCCACTTTTTGATTACAAAATTGATGTCTGTCCAAGACCAACAGATGAAAATCTAGCTCACGCACAAATTGAGCCATCTCCTGATTACAGTAATAAAACAACTTTTAAAAAAGTTGCAGAAAAACTAGCACGACTTGCAACTGAGAGAATAAAGCAACAGGGTTGGGAAATTGAGCTTTATGAATTACGAACTTAGGCGATCGCAATATTATTCTTACCTGTCCAAATTCCCCTAAAACATCACCCATTTGGGTGGTGTTTTATTTGGGAAACCTGAGGGCGATAATATATCACGTGATGCGTATGTCTCTAGAATATTAAGCTAGGAAGTGGGGATTCTAAGCAGTTGCTTGCGATAAAAGTGGATCGAGTTGAGCTTTTGTATCTAGTTGATAAAGGTCATCACAACCGCCAATGTGTTGATTATTAATAAAAATCTGCGGTACTGTGCGGCGGCCATTGGCGCGTTCTGCCATTTTCGCTCTGGCTGCTTCGTCACCGTCGATTTTATACTCAGTGAAGTTTACACCTTTCCACCACAGTAGTATCTTGGCACGGATGCAGAAAGGACAAGTTTGCCAAGTGTAGATTTCAACGTTGGCTTTGACGCGTTCTGGATGGCGACCGAGCAGGGGGTTAAGGAAGTCCAACATATTTTAATCTTATGGGTTTTTGTGAATTATCTCTAGCCTAGATCGTTTCTGGCATGAATCACCGCATTGGGGCTGGAACCCATTTCTGGAAACTTTCTAGATGATTCCAGTAAGCTAGATAACCAGTAAATGCCCAAATTAAAGCGGCAACTATCAATACGACTGCACCAATTAACCGCCAAGTGCGGTTAGTTTTCCAATAGAGAGTTGGTGCGGCACAAATACCTGCCAATCCAGTAAGAATAAAGCCGATTCCTGACAGCAAAGGTTGTTGTGTCATATTCAGGTTAAGAATGCGTATTCCCACCACGATCGCTACTAAACCCGCAAAGAAAGCATAAATTGCTACTGTCAAAAGTTCCCATCCTAGGGAAAGTGCGATCGCCGCAGCGATAAACAAGATTCCGAATAAAACGGTTGTTTCACCGAAAGCGATGTTAAAGCTACCACGAATTGGCCAAGTGAAGATTGTATGCAAACCAGTTGTTAAGGCGATCGCCCCTGTAATCCCAAATCCAGGAATCCACTGTTTCTGATGAGAGCTATCTAAGCCTCGATAAACGTAATCAGCTAGTATAAATAACCCAGCGACCATATTGATCAACATTAATGTGATGTAGTCGATAAACATGATTTCCCTCTTTCTATTTCTGGGTTTATCTAAATTATCAGGTTTTGTTTGTGAAATAAGGTTTATAACGGCTGATTTAACTAAAATTAGCGTATAAAAAGTACAGTAATACAATAGTATTAGTAAAATCTGCAACAATTGAATTTATTTATTAGCAGCAAAACTTAACACAATTGCTACTAGAGACTATATTCCCATGGGTGTACGCCCTTCTGGTAGACTTAAAGACTGAAATAGCCAGATAAAACGACGCAAAGTCAAGCAGTTGAGAGGGCGACTCTGTGGAAAATACACTTGGGTTAGAGATTATTGAGGTAGTAGAGCAAGCCGCGATCGCATCCGCAAAGTGGATGGGGAAAGGCGAAAAAAACACTGCTGACCAAGTAGCAGTGGAAGCTATGCGGGAGCGGATGAATAAAATTTACATGCGCGGTCGCATCGTGATTGGGGAAGGTGAACGTGATGACGCTCCTATGCTGTACATCGGAGAAGAAGTCGGGATCTGTACCCAACCAGATGCCAAAAGCTTCTGTAACCCTGATGAACTAATCGAAATTGACATTGCCGTTGACCCTTGCGAAGGTACAAACTTAGTAGCATATGGTCAGCCTGGTTCTATGGCTGTCTTGGCAATTTCGGAAAAAGGTGGATTATTCGCTGCGCCTGACTTCTACATGAAGAAATTAGCTGCACCACCAGCAGCTAAGGGCAAGGTAGACATCAACAAATCAGCTACAGAAAACCTCAAGATTCTCTCCGAGGCTCTAGACCGCGGTATTGATGAACTTGTGGTAGTAGTTATGAAGCGCGATCGCCACAACGATTTAATCAAAGAAATCCGCTCTGCTGGAGCAAGAGTGCAATTGATTTCGGATGGTGACGTGGGTGCAGCCATATCCTGTGGTTTTGCTGGTACTAATATCCACGCGCTGATGGGTATCGGTGCTGCACCTGAAGGTGTAATATCCGCAGCCGCAATGCGTGCTTTGGGTGGGCACTTCCAAGGTCAACTGATCTACGATCCAGAAGTAGTGAAAACAGGTTTGATTGGAGAAAGTAAAGAAGCCAACCTTGACCGTTTGAAGTCTATGGGTATCAATGACCCCGATAAGGTCTACGATGCTCATGAACTGGCATCTGGTAACACAGTTTTGTTTGCAGCTAGCGGGATTACCACTGGTAATCTCATGCAAGGTGTACGCTTCTTCAGCGGCGGTGCAAGAACTCAAAGCTTGGTTATTTCCAGCCAATCAAAAACTGCTCGTTTTGTGGATACCATACATATGTTTGAGCAGCCTAAAATCGTGCAATTGCATTCTTAATTAGGGACTAGGGCTGGGGACTGGGGACTAGGCAATCTTCTTCATTCTTCCCAATCCCCAGTACCCAGTACCTAATCCCAAAAACCCATTACCAATTACCGATAAGAAATGAATATTGCAGTGGTGGGGTTAAGCCATAAAACAGCCCCAGTTGAAATCCGGGAAAAGCTAAGTATTCCAGAACCACAGACAGAAACTGCGATCGCTCACCTAGGGAGCTATCCCCATATTGACGAAGTGGCAATAGTTAGCACCTGTAACCGCCTAGAAATTTACATTGTTACCAGCGAAACTGAGTATGGTATCCGGGAAGTTACTCAGTTTCTTTCGGAATACAGTAAACTGCCTGTGCATTCTTTACGACAACACCTATTTATGTTGCTGCATGATGATGCCGTAATGCATATCATGCGAGTGGCTGCTGGCTTAGACAGTCTAGTACTGGGTGAAGGTCAAATTCTCGCTCAGGTAAAGACTACTCACAAACTAGGGCAGCAATACAACAGTATAAAAACAATTTTGAATCGATTATTTAAACAAGCAATTACAGCTGGTAAGCGGGTTAGGACAGAAACTAGCATTGGTACTGGTGCTGTTTCTATCAGTTCGGCCGCTGTAGAGTTGGCGCAGATTAAAGCAGCAAATTTAGCCGCTTGCCGCGTCGTAATTCTGGGTGCTGGCAAAATGTCGCGGTTGCTGGTACAACATTTAATTTCTAAAGGTGCTGCACAAATTAGTATTGTCAATCGCTCTCGCGATCGCGCCCAAGAATTAGCACAGCAGTTTCCCGAACAGCCAATCTACACGCATCCGCTCTCGGAAATGATGACAGTAATTGCTGAAAGCGATTTAGTGTTTACCAGCACTTCGGCAACTGAACCGATACTTGACCGCGCTAAGTTAGAAATAGTTTTAGAGCCTAATCGCCCTCTCATGTTATTTGATATTTCCGTGCCGCGTAACGTTCATGCGGACGTGAATGAACTCGAAAACGTGCAAGCGTTTAACGTGGATGATTTGAAGGCAGTAGTGGCGCAAAACTACGAAAGCCGCCGTAAGATGGCGCAAGAAGCAGAGAGACTTTTAGAGGAAGAAGTGGAAGCTTTTGATGTTTGGTGGCGCAGTCTAGAAACTGTCTCCACTATCAGTTGTCTGCGGAATAAAATCGAGACCATCCGCGAACAAGAATTAGAAAAAGCTTTGTCGCGTTTGGGTTCAGAATTCGGCGAAAAACATCAAGAAGTGATTGAAGCTTTAACACGAGGAATAGTTAACAAAATTTTACACGACCCGATGGTGCAATTGCGATCGCAGCAGGATGTTGATGCTAGGCGGCGATGTATGCAAACCCTACAAATGTTGTTTAACTTAGATGCAGGTGAGCAATATAGTTAAGGGATTTCTAAATAATAAAAAATTATAACTATTGACTGTTGACAGTCAAGAACCGATGGAGCACGAAACTTTATTTCTGGAAGTTCCCTAAATCGATGTGAAATTTTGGATTTGAGAGGAAGATAAATTTAAAATCCGAAATTTAGCGCAGTTGCTGTTAGGAGTGTGGCTAGCTGATTCAGCTTCACTTCTGACAGCATAAATTTTTATTTGTCGCATATAAAATTATCATACGTACTGTGATGCTGATTCAGCTTGAACTAGCCAGATCGTGACTTGTAACATTAAAAGCTCGCAGTGTAATAGAAATTCTTTGTCTTTGATACTTTTTTAATAACGGTACTTCGTGTGTCCAAGCTTTATTAGTTTCATAAGGCATAACAAACACGCAACCATGTTTTGTCATAAAGTCTTGATAGCCTTCCTCTTTCCAAGGACGTAATCTAAAAATGCGTTCTTCTCCAAATGAAATAGTAACAATGGGTGCGCCGTTGAGAATATTTATAGTACTATCGCGATGTTTTCCTATACAGTGATGTAACTTACCATCATACCAATTTAATAAAATACCATTGAGGCGGTTATCTATATTTGCTTTGCTCCATTGGAAGAGAGGTTCAAGTAATAATGGAATAGGTAAAGCTTTGTTGATTCGACCTGTATACTGATAATTTATTCCATAAGCTTGCTGCCAACGTGGTGTTTTGACCAAACGTCCATATATTTTAATTTCATGAAACTTGCATGGATGCATATCCCATAAAATATCAAATCCTGCTGGAGTTAAATGTAAATCATCAGGTAGATTTCCTATCCAAAATTGATGATTTTCGTCTAGTTGATGACACGTTAAATTATCATACATAGGTGTTTAATTCCTAAGTGTGTATAGTCATTCTAATTCATTCGTGAAAAACAATATCCTTGATTTCTCTAACAGGTTAGGTATATGTGTTTTCTATTTTTGTCTAACATCAATACTTATAAATAAAGACTAGGTAAGTTTGATTCATCGCCTAATTAACCAGTCCTACATACAGTAGTTTGTAACTGAGGGAGGTACACAACCTAGACCTCAAAGCCAGAGATGAGGACTGTTGTCTTGCAACGGCAGTTGTTACAACGGGGGAGACCCCAAGACCTACAAAGGGTGACGCGCCTGCGTCGCTAACGGCAGTTCCTCTTTGGGGGAACCACCACGACCCTTCGGGTGACGCTCCTAACGTCGCTAACGCTGCGCTAACAGCACTTTGCTATCGACGGAAACCCTTACGGGTTTGGCAGTTCCTCTACTTGGGGAGACCCCAAGACCGGACTGCCTCACCGCCAAGACAGCAAGTGCTTCACCGGACTGCCTCACCGCAGTGGCTCCCCTTGGGCGAGGACTCGCGCTTTGCTGCGCTAACGGTAGTTGCTTTAGGGGAACTTGCCCAACGCACGGCCTTGCACCCCTCCCTACTCCCTTTTCAAGACAGACACCCACTGGCAATTGCCCACAACGAGAGCATGAAAATATCTGTTTCCTAGTTATCTATCATCTGTCATCTGTCAACAGTATTTATTTAGGTCAAGAGTTGATATTTAGAGGTAAAACTATTTTGAATTTTTAATATCCAATCAATAAATTGCTTATAGATAAGGGTATTGATATGGGGAAATGTAAAGAACAAATTAAGAAATCTCAATAGTTTACACAACAAATCTCAAAATTAACATTAATTCACAATTAACCGAGATCAAACTTTTGCTGTATCGGATAAGAACAGCACGACTAATTTGATTTCTTTCTAATTAGATTGAGGTCGAATTAAATATAAAAAATTATGAAAAGAGAACAGTTTCAGACCCTGCTGCAATTTTTCAAAGCTTTGGCTGACGAAAGCCGATTAAAGATTGTGGGTATCCTGGCAAATCAGGAGTGCAGCGTCGAAGAATTGGCGGCACTCATGCAACTCAAAGAGCCGACAGTGTCTCACCATCTGGCGAAACTTAAGGAACTTAATTTAGTAACTATGCGCCCTGAAGGCAATAGCCGTTTGTATCAGTTGGATAGTGAAGCTTTGCAAAACATCAGTAAGGAAATTTTTACACCTGAGAAAATAGCATCTTTGATAGAAGATGTGGATACTGAAGCTTGGGAGAGTAAAGTTCTAAAAAACTATCTAGAAGATGATATTAATAGCTTGAATGGAGTCCAACGCCTCAAAGAAATTCCCGCTAGCCGTAAAAAGCGCTTAGTAATTCTTAAGTGGTTAACAAGCAAGTTCGATCCGGGGGTTCAATACCCCGAACTCACAGTGAATGAAATTCTCAAGTGCTATCATCCTGACTGCGCTACTTTACGACGGGAGTTGATTGGCTACCAGCTAATGCAGCGAGAGAATGGAGTTTATTGGCGGATGACAGAGTAGGGAGTGGGGAGTGGGGGAGATGCGGGGATGTGGGGACAAAGATAATAACTCCTAACTTCTGCCTTTCACCTTCTGACAATTAACCAGTTATTTTCCCAAGTAAGCTTCGAGAACCTTTTGATTAGTCTGAATTTCGGCTGGGGGGCCATCAGCCAAATTCTGCCCTTCTGCCATTACCCAAACGCGATCGCACAAGGACATAATGACATCCATATTGTGTTCAATAATCAAAAATGTCATACCTTCCTGGCGGTTCCAGGTGACAATGCGATCGCATATATCGTCAATTAGTCTCGGATTTACCCCAGCTGCTGGTTCATCCAACAAAATTAACTTGGGATTAGTCATCAACGCTCGTCCCATTTCCAGCAGCTTGCGTTGTCCGCCTGATAAACTACCAGCATAATCGTATGCTTTTTTGGCCAATCCCACGGATTCTAACAAAAACATCGCTCGCTCTTGCAGTTGCTTTTCTTCTTTAGCAACGATGTGTGGTTGCAGTTGCACCTGCCAAAAGTTCTCACCGGTTTGTTTTTGGGCCGCTAGCAGCATATTATCTAATACTGACAACCGCGAGAGAGTCCGGGCAACTTGAAAAGTGCGTACTAGTCCCTGCTGGGCGATTTGGTATGATTGCAAATGCTGAATCGGTTCGCCATCAAAAATCACTCGTCCCTTGTCTGGACGAATGAAGTTTGAGAGTAAGTTAAATAAAGTAGTTTTACCAGCACCATTAGGGCCAATTAAGCCAGTGATGCTGCCTTTGGTAACTTCAATGTTCGCCTCGTAGACTGCCTTGATCCCACCAAAGCTTTTACAAAGTCCAGTGGCTACCAATAAAGGAACTGAGTTATTTACCAAGGGTGAGTTCCTCCTTTTTACCTAAGATACCTTGAGGTCGCCAAATCATCAGTACCATCAAAATTAAACCTATAACCATGATGCGAAATGCACCCAGACGCGCTTCATCAAGAGGAACGAATCTTGGTAAAACTTCCCTAGTGATGGCATCATAAGCAATAAAAATCACCGCACCTAAGATTGTGCCGATATTATTACCAGAACCGCCCAGAATTACCATAATCCAAGCATCAAAAGTTACCTGCGGCTCAAAAGTTTTATCGGGGTAAATAGCGCTGAGTTGCCATGCGTAGAAAGCACCAGCGATACCTGCGATCGCACCTCCAAGTATGAGCGATTGCACTTTATACCAAAAGACATTTTTTCCCATTGCCCTAGGCACTTCTTCATCTTCACGGATAGCTTTTAGGACTCGACCCCAAGGCGATCGCACCAAAACTTCCAACCGCCAAAAGACAAATGCTAATACCAACAGTGCCAACACCATCAAACCTGCTTTCGGGTTGTAGTTATACAGGCTGATGACTCCAGAAATATAAATCGCTATTGTCAACAGGGCGAGTATAATTCCTACACCCAAACGCGTTGCTAATTCTTGCTTGCTAGCTGTTTTTTGGGATGAATCGGCAACTTGAGATTTTTGGGCATAGCGAATCCACCGCCACAACCCAAACAAAGTCACAGCGGCCAGCAGTGTTAGCAGTCCAATCATCAAGAATTGGAAAAACGAATTAGGCATTGTGGATAGGGGTATTGGATAACTTTGTATCCCAAATGCCCCAGATACCCAAGTGTCACCTACAGGTAACTCTTGGTTATTCAAAACCAAACGAATCAATTCCCCCGTACCAATAGTGACAATTGCTAGATAATCTTCGCGTAAGCGTAGAGTTGCGAAACCAATTACTAAGCCCAGAAAGGCTGCTACTATTGCCCCAATTACTATCGACACAAACAGGGGAACACCCTTTAAGCTTAATAATACTGTTGTATAAGCACCTAGGGTCATAAAAGCAATATGACCAAAGTTAATTAATCCCGTAAAGCCCCACTGTAAATTGAGTCCCAAGCTGAACAGGGCTAAAACTGCTGTAGAAATCGTTAAAAAGATAAGATAGTCAACCATTATTTAGTTAGTTGTCAAAAGGCAGAGGGCAGGAGTTAGGAGTAGAGACGCGATTATACTCTTACGAGAAGCCGCTCTTACGAGCGTCTACGCGTCTGTACAAGAGTTAGGAGTAGAGACGCGATTAATCGCGTCTGTACAAGAGTTAGGAGTTATTCTCTTTGTCCCCGCATTGCCACATCCCCGCGTCCACTCATCCCCCTCATATCCCTATACCGAGTTAATAGATTGTAGTGTAGCTTGAGGATAATATTACCTTGTCGTTAACTATGACAAATTTTTGGGAACAATACCTTTGTGTTTTGGGTAATATTTGATTGATATATGAATTTGCTACGAATTAGAATTCATCACTTAATTGAGCAGTTAACCGATGAAGAACTAGAAAGCGGTTGGAATGCTCTCCACTCTTTGCATTGCGACTTTTACATGCTAAAAGCGATACAACAAGTAAAACAATCGCAGCAACCGTGGGACATCTTAACCAGTGAAGAAGCAACACGTATGTTGATGTTTGTCTGAATTGGGGACTGGGTACTGGGTACTGGGGACTGGGTACTGGGAAAGAATAGACTTCTTGTAAAAGTTGTTCTTTGTGTTCTCTTCTCTGCGCCTCTGCGTGAGGCAGAAAAAGATTTATCCAAGAGGTCTAATTCTTATAATTCCCAATCCCCAACCCCCAACCCCCAATCTCCAATCCCTAATCCCCAATTCCCAGTAAAGGTGACGCATAGTGAGTCTGGAAATGCGCTACGCCAGGTCTTTTTTGGTAGACCTGAAGAGTTTAGAACCAGCTGCCTACCAGCGGGTATATGATTTTGTGTTTTTGGAGTTTGCCGAAAATGGCCCTCTGCATTGTCTCCCACAACTGCGGCAGCTTGACAGTGAGGGCATTTTTCATCGTTTTACTGTAGATAATTATTTAATTGGTATAGAAATTAGGGGTGAAATTGTAAAATTTTTACGGGTCATCCCTATGCCAGATGTTTAGGGTGAAGAGTTAGACCAACACTTAAAACTGTAAACTGTATAAGGCTAGGCAGGGATGGCTCTAACCTTACATTAAACTTGTTTTGGAAAAACACTTTACTTGAGATTTCCCTTATGGATGCAAAGGCACTTTGGCAACGATACCAAAATTGGTTATATTTCCACGAGGGATTAGGACTTTACCTAGATGTAAGTCGGATGCGTTTTGATGACGCTTTTGTGGAGTCGTTGCAGCCGAAGTTTGACAAAGCGTTTGCGGATATGGCGGAATTGGAGAAGGGTGCGATCGCTAATCCGGACGAAAACCGCATGGTCGGACACTATTGGCTGCGAAATCCCGATCTAGCACCTACTCCGGAACTTACACAAGAAATTGTCCAAACCCTAGAACAAATCGAAGCCTTTGCTGAAAAAGTCCAAACAGGTGCTATTCATCCTCCGAGAGCAAACCGCTTTACTGATATTATCTCCATTGGTATTGGTGGTTCTGCCCTTGGACCTCAATTTGTTGCTGAAGCCCTCGCCCCCGATTTCCCACCCCTAAAAATTCACTTTATCGACAACAGCGATCCCGCAGGTATTGACCGCACTCTCAATCATCTGCGAAACAACCTTGCTAGCACTTTGGTTTTAGTCATCTCCAAATCTGGGGGAACGCCAGAACCCCGCAACGGTATGATTGAAGTCAAAAAAGCTTATGCTGGGCACAATTTGGACTTTGCTCAGTATGCTGTAGCGATTACTAGCCCAGATAGCAACTTAGATAAAGTGGCAAAATCTGAAGGCTGGTTAGCAAGGTTTCCCATGTATGACTGGGTGGGAGGACGCACCTCAGAAATGTCTACTGTCGGTCTAGTACCAGCAGCATTACAGGGCATCGATATTCGCGCCATGCTAGAGGGTGCAAAAGAAATGGATGATGCTACCCGCGTCCCAGATGTGAAAAATAACCCAGCCGCATTGTTGGCTTTATCTTGGTATTTTTCTGGTAATGGACGGGGTGAAAAAGATATGGTTGTCCTACCATACAAGGACAGCTTGCTGTTGTTTAGTCGCTATCTGCAACAGCTGGTGATGGAATCTTTGGGTAAGGAAAAAGACTTAGACGGAAAGACTGTCTATCAAGGCATCGCCGTTTATGGCAACAAAGGTTCAACAGATCAACACGCTTATGTTCAGCAGTTGCGTGAAGGTGTGCCGAATTTCTTTGCTACCTTTATTGAAGTTTTAGAAGATCGTAAGGGATCGTCCCCAGAAATAGATCCTGGAGTCACAGTAGGCGATTATCTTTCCGGTTTTCTCCAAGGAACTCGACAAGCGCTTTATGAAAATCAGCGCGATTCGGTTACAGTTACTATTCCCCAAGTGAACCCCCGCACTGTAGGGGCGCTAATTGCTTTGTATGAACGCGCTGTTGGTTTGTATGCCAGCTTAGTCAACATTAACGCCTACCATCAACCAGGGGTAGAGGCTGGTAAAAAAGCTGCCGCCGCTATTCTCGACCTGCAATCACGAGTATTAGCAGTGCTACAAAAAGAAAAAACTGCCCTTTCCTTAGAACAAATCGCCGAGAAAGCAGGTGCTGCTGAACAAGTAGAGTCAATCTACAAGATTCTGCGTCATCTATATGCCAATCAGCGAGGTATAGTTTTGCAAGGTAATCTTGGACAACCCAGCAGTTTGAAGGTTTCTGCTAGCTAACACATCACAATTTGCTGAAGTATTGTTGCCTATGCAACAATTTTTTACTGTGAAGCATCCTAGATTGAACATCCAGCTTCAATTTCCAGGATGCTTTGCTGTTATATATCTAATTGCTGCCAACGCTTGAGGTATCCCAAATAGTAATAAGTTGACATAATATGTCAACCAGAGAAACCCCCTACTGTTGACTTTTACCTTCTGCTTCCTGCCTCCTGCCTCCTGCCTTCTACTTCCACCCGACTCAAGAGGCGTTGATTAAAGTAACTCTTGGGTAAGAAACAGCGATCGGGTAAAAAAGGATTGTGCATATATTGAGACAAGGAAGTAACAGGCTGATCCCGATGACAGAATGGTGGCACAATTCCCCAGTCTTCTGCTAGCCAAATCCAGTATCCTGTTTCTATTCTGCCGTAGTTAGAGACTGTAAGAATCTCCCCAACACTATTGTTAATGGATACTAATTCAGAAGATGACTTGATTTCAGTCAAAAGCCAAGCTAGTTCCTCTACGGAAAAGTAGTAGCCGTTTTCGGCAGCTATTTTGATAAACTCCTGCGGATTTTTAGCTGTTAGTAGTTGCTCTTTGAGAGATGGCGTTTTTTGTGCCAAATCAAAAAGATCCCAAATTTGTTTCCTTGTAGTTAGAAACCAAGCTAGTTCCTCGGCGGTTAAGCTATAACCATTTTCTGTTGCTAAATTGATAAACCGCTCAACGCTATCAGTCTCACCTAGTTGACTTTTTAATAGAAAACTCTGCTCTATTAATGACAAAAAATTAATTATCTTTTGCCATGTCAATCTATCAAATTCTTTGTTAATTTTTATCTTTTCTTTCCAGAAAAAATATTGTTCTTCTCTAAGGAAAAAATTCCAAAGCTGATAATACATAATTCATCTCTCTTGTAATCTCCAATTCGGCAGAGCATCACTATTAATAAATATCAGTGTACTCAGTATACAGAGAGTATTCGACAGTATTTAATATACAAAAATTCGCCAATTAAAGCACATGGTATTTAAGTATAAAATTTTTGTGTCATTTATAGCGTAAACCAAGAACATACTGAATAGAAGATGAAGGATAGCGATCGCACGCCCCACTTCGTTACTTCCCGTAACATAGTGTAGAGAGAGTATTCACCGATAGATTAAGACTGCTTAAGCCTCAATTAGTGTGAAGCGAACCATAGAGGCACAGAAAGAATAAAGTAATAAAAAATACATATTTTACTGACTTGGCTAATTGTGAATCCCGTAGAAAGTAAAAGCGATCGCATTGTAGTATGTGTTTAAAAGAACTAAATATTTATAAATAACTTATAGTAAAGAAAAAAATACTTCTAAACCTTGTCTACCTTGAGAACTGTAGTTTTTTGCCAAGATACTGAGATTGCTTCCTTACGTCGCAATGACGCATCTGAATTATTGTCAACTCCAGGTTTCAAAATGGACGAGGTTTATAATCTAAATTATGTATTTTAAATATCATCTTATTGTCGCTAAAATTGTAATGACAGAGCGTAAAGTGAAGTGTTAATCATCAAACTGGTATCTTGACTTTTGGATAACTGCGATCGCACTTTTTCACGAACTGCAAAGGACACAAAGAGCGCAAAGATAAGAAATATTGCATTATCTTGGGCTAATTAACAAGTCGTGTAGAAAGTAAAAGTGATCGCTTCTCCAATCATTACCTTTAATTCGTCCTAAGTAACCTGTTAAGGGTGAAGAAAGTTCTATCAGTAAATCATGAACTCCTTCATCAGTTAGCTTAGGGTTATGGGTGACATTATAATGAACACGAATTTCTGTAACTGTGAAACGCTGAAGTATAGATTCTAAACTTTGGTTGTCTTGTTCAGAGAGTTCTTTGACTGTTTTGATAATCTGCGATCGCAAATTTATACTGGCATAAATTTGGTCGATATATTTTTCAACTTCCTCATCAGATTGACCAGGTTTTAAATATTCTTTGAGTTTAAATAAGTCTACTGAGTTGCGATAGTTCTTTTGTAGTTTGACAAGTTTTTCGAGTGTTTCTGGGTTAATAATAGCCATACGATGTACTGTAGCAGCATCTTTAAGTTGGTTTGTCGGTTCGCCAGGGCCAATGATTAATTTAACAGCTTGATTGAATACATCTAAACGATGTAAACTTCCCAAGTTTAATAGCTGTACTGCTGTATCGTTGGGAATTTTTTTCCCTGCTTTACACTCTCCAAAAAGTGGATATGGTTGAGAACAAAATAAATCTAGTCCACCAGCACCACCTTTATGAGTACGATCAACGGTAAAGCCTAGAAAATCTAGACTATCACGCACCACATTTTCAAAGTCTGTCCCAGCCTGATAGTTATTTTTGCCCTCATCTTCTTGTTTACTACGATTACCCAACTTTGCTATATCCTTTATCCAAGCTAAATCTGGATCTGGTTCATTAATCAGCTTATTGCTACTCCAACCGAAAAATATTTTGATATCATCATCTAACTCTTTAGCAGCTGGATTGGTAATGCCAAGAGAGGCTAATGCACTCTGCAATTCTTCTAATTCAGGATGCAGTGGTGGCTGTCGATTTTCTAGTTGATGCTTGCGTTGAGCGAAGATGCGATCGCCTAAAACTGGTAAAGTAGTAGATGCTCTCACAGGATTGGGTAAACCCATAAATTGACCTTGAGGATTTACAGGTATTCCAATTGGGTTGGACAACAAATATACCCGCAAATGTGCAATAAATATATATTGTCTTTGCAACAGAATTTGTTGTAGTGCTTTTTTTTGCCAAATAGTTAATTGTGACAAAGCCTCTAAGGATTCAGAGTTATCTAGGATTTGGCACAGTTCACACTTAGCCCAAGCCTTAATCCAGACTGTTTCAGAACTTAGTTGAGTATAAACATTTTGGATAACTATCAAAAAATTTGACTTGTAATGTTGTTCATCGGTCAACAAGTTGATTGAAGTTGCAGATGGATAAAGAGCAAAGGAACGCCCAGGCTGAATAAATGTTTGCGGTATAGCTGCTATCGTTCGACCTTGTAGTAAAGCCTCAACGTCTGGAAAAGGTAAACATAATGCAGTGTTGATAAAAATTAAATCGCTCATAAACCAAGTTTAAGAAGTAAATTATCGAGCATAGTATCTAATTCTTCATTTGTATTTTTATGTAGTACGGGTTGAGGTTCAGTCACGCGTTCTTCGTCAATTAAGCCACTAGGAATTTGACCAGATGGATCGCTGAGAATTTCACGTATTATATAGTTATCCTTTGCTATGTTATTCTGACTTATAAACTGGTTAATTTCTTCTAAGCTAACTTCATAATCCAAACAAGCTTGTTTAACGAATAAGATAGCTAAAAGAGGCTTAATATCCTCAATATTAAGCTTAATAAATTCTCCTCCTAAATCTTTAGAAAGTAGTTTATCTAAATACTCTTTACCTCTAGTATTAGATTTCACATCCTTAGCGCGAACTAAGCAACCACGAGTCATATCAAATGTTTTATAATCAATTAATCTTTTTAAAGCAGCACTCACAAATTTAGTGGTAGATTCCTGAATAACTGCAAGTACTATTTTGACAACTCTCCCATCTTCTTTACCAACAATTCTAAAGTTTAGGAATCCTTTGTCTACACTTTTGACGCGAACTTCCTCAATATCTTCGATTTTTACTCGTTCTACAGTTTCACCTTTAATTGTTAGTAAAGCAAAACGTATAGCCTCAGCGATAATATTACTTTCTTCAAAGTAGTTGTCTATTGTGTTATCAAGTGCTGCAAGTTCTTTGTTGAAGGCTGTTTTAACTTTATGTAGTGGATCTACTGGTTGTGGTAGTTCGCCAGGTAAATTCCAGTTACTTTCACACCATTGTAAAACCCTTCTAACTATTGGTTTTTCTTTACCAAGCTCTCTCAATCTAACTTCATCAAAAGGATATACAAGATGAGGAGGAGTTAAGTTATTGGTATCATAAAAATCTTTCAACCAGTGAGACACAACAGTTACTACATCATCACTGTTAAGATACCTTAAATCGAACTTTTTTTCACCAATTCTATCTATTACAGAATCTGCTTGCGGCACAATTTTTACTTCTTTAACCCAAGTCTCATCGAACATAGCTAAAATTAAAACTCCACGTTTAATTTTGCTATATAAGTCTTTTGCCAAGACAGCAACCACCTGTGATCTTGTAAAACCCTCATTACTACAATTTACGCCTTCCAATTCATCAAAGCAGATGACTACTGTTCGGTAATCACCAATTAAGTCTAAAATTTGGCATACAATCTGGAAAGCTTCAGATTCTGTATCTTCTGAATTAGTATTTGGTAAGCCCATTGCATCAGCTTGTGCTTGTGCTAAGTCTCTGCCACTAAGCCAGTTAACTGCAAATGCAATTTTATCTGAAGAAAGTGTCCATAAAATAGCCTGTATCAAGTAAGGGTTTTGGATATTTGGCTTGAGTTTAAGCACATTGGTTGTTAAGGCATCAACTATCTTGGGATTCTGAGCTAAAACTCCAGGAAATCTCTTTATTAACTGTTGAGGTGTGTGGTTTGACTTGTATACTTCATTTAATAAAATAGTTGCTAGTTCTTGCCATTGCATTACACCTTGATTACCAATTTGTTTTAAGCTATTTGTCAAAGTTGTTAAAAATTTAGAATGGATTTTGTTTAAGTCACCATAGTCAACTTCACTCATGTAAACGAAAAAGCTATCACCTTCACACTGAATACGGCGGCGAATTCGACTTATCAAGTGACTTTTTCCTAGTCCTTTTTCAGCTTTGATAGTTATACCAACAACTGAACGGTTGCCTGTACGAATTTGCTCTATTGATTGAAAAATAGCATCTGATACATGAGCATTTATAGAAGTAACGTCAGGAAAACTTTGATTCCAAATATCATGACTTCTGACTACTAGTGATCTGTCAAATGGATTATGATTTGTAATAGCTTTGTTGAGGTCTGAATATGAAGATGAAGAGTTATCCATGATTGTGCAACCACTGAAAATGATGAGTAACAAAGAAAATTTGAAAAAACTAAGTTACTTAGTTTATGAATTGAGTCGTTTAGCATAACAGCGCAATCCACTAACTTTAGTCGTAATGGAATCTTCAATCTTGTCTGGGGCGCTATCTTCTACACTGCCACCTTGCAGTTGCAAAATATCCTTTTCTTGCATTTCCAATAACCATGTGTTGAAATTTTCACGACTGACGCGATCGCCTATTTCTCTCCTGATTCTGTAAATGGGCACTAAATTATCTAGGTTGTAGTTGTAATTCAGTTTTTCGTGGACTTCCAATGCCACTGATTTAAACTCTTCATAAGATGCGATCGCATCCTTATTAGATTTATTTTCTTGATTAGTTTTAGTGGATGCTATACTATCCATCTGGCGAATCCACTTCACTAATGCATTGGCAATTGGGGTTCCAACCTGAGAACCATCAAACTCAAAATCATTGCTTTTCAACCCTGCGTCTAGGATTTGCAAGCCCTTATCAGTAAGAGAAATTTTTGCTACTCTGTTTTTGCTTGCGATCGCGATCGCTCCAACTTTTTGTAATTCCTCAAAAACTTCCTGATAATCTTTTGCCTTGTCATTAGTTCGTGTAACTCGCTTTGTCAGGTCGCTTTTTTTAACTTCTCTTTTCGTACCTCCTAAATCCCATAAAGCGAGTAGAGTAAGAGTTTTAGCTTGAGCTTCTCTACTCTTCAAGTCAGTCTTTTTTAAAACCATAAAGCTAGTTCCATTAAATAGAACTAGTATAGTTTTATTGGTTACTTAAAAAGTGTCGTAAAAATACTGAAATAAGTTCTACTAATTTCTTTTGTCTTTTAAAAAATTACATATCCAAGTAAAAAGAGGTGATTATTGTTTTAGACAGTCACGTCAACAGCTGTCAAAAACTTTGGCGATCGCTCAATATTTATATACATAGATTGAGCATAAATATGTGTCTTTATCTGTGAATTTTAATTACAATCCATTCTGAATTCGATCGCATCGCTAGCAGTGACAGGTAGAAAACGCACATATACACGCAATCTGTCTAATTATTGAAGAGAGCTTATTAACTAATTAACAATATATTTCCTTGGGATGAATGCAATGTCTCTCAAAGGCAGGACGAAATGCTTGAGAAATTAACTCATACTCAATGAATTAGTGTACACGTGCTGTTGTACGAGTTAAGCGGCAAATAGCAAATGTTTTTAACTTCAAAAGAGTTAGCAGGAATCCTAATGCCTTTACAGCAGCACAGCCTTTAGCAAACGCAGGGTGATGAGGAAATACTATGAACATAACATCATACCTTAAGAGTAAAATAGCTACGCGTTTACTGGCAGTGCTGCTTTCAGCGTTGCTAACAGTGCCATTGCTGGCTAGCTGCGGAGGAGGTTCCCGAAATGCTAATGTACCACCACCTATTGATGATACTGCTGGTAGAACAGTGAGCGATCGCGCCCCCGCTAACCAACCCCAAGCTAAGAAGGGATTAGGTACGGGTCAAAAAGTAGCGCTTTTGGCAGGAGCAGCAGCACTTTACTACCTCTACAACCAGCATAAGAATGCTCAATCTGAAGGAGCGCAAGGTAAGTATTACCTTTCTAAAAACGGACGCGTATACTACCGCGATGCTCAACATCGCGCTCACTGGGTAACTCCACCACCAGAAGGTATTCAAGTTCCCGAATCTCAGGCGCAACAATATCGAGACTTTCAAGGTTATAACGGGCGTTCTACAGGTCGCGATCTCAGCGACATAGCTCCAAGCTCAGCTCCAGCACTTTAGATAAGCAAAGCGTGTGTGTAAATACAACTGTCTTTCTGGAGAATACGCCAATCGCGCACGTGGGACACACGAACTCAAATCAGGAGATAGATAATGGTAGATGATTTTTTGCGAAAGGCGAAGGATTTTTTCATAGGAACGGACGACAATCAAGCTGGCCGAGATGCTGAATATCGCGATCGCGATGTACGTCCAGCCAGCGAAGATCCCTACGGCGACCCCGCCGAGCAAGATTTTAACGCTATTCCAGCTAGTCAAGACCCCTATGGCGACCCCGCTGACTATTACGGCAACGCTATTCCAGCCAGCCAAGATCCTTACGGCGACCCCGCAGACCAAGGATATTATGGCAACGCCACCCCTGCGAGCCAAGACCCGTATGGCGACCCCGCAGACCAAGGATATTACGGTAACGTCAGACCTGCCAGTGAAGACCCCTACGGCGATCCCGCAGACGAGGATTATCGTTCTTAACCCAAAACTAATTTTGCTGACTCAATAATTTGTAGAATAGCCGTTAGGCAGTGAGATTTAAATCTACTGCCTTTTGTTTTTGCTGTTGTGTTGAGAAGTGTAAAGGGTAAAGGAATAAAATAAGAAGTTTTGATACTTCATCCTTCAGGCTTTAATTATTGTCGCTAAAATTTCTTGCGATCGCTTAATATTTTGACGCACAGATTCAGCCGAAGTATGCAAAGCTTCTGTTTCTTCATCTGTGAGATTTAATTCCAATACACTCTCAATTCCACCGCATCCCAAACGACAGGGAACGCCAATCACAACATCTGTTAAACCGTATTCACCTTCAAGATAAACCGCTACAGGCAATAACCGCGACTGATTTAATAAAATTGATTCCACCATCACACTTGTGGCAGATGCAGGAGCAAAAAAAGCCCCACCCGTCTGCATCAATTCCACAATTTCCGCACCACCGTTACGAGTTCTTTCTACCAAACGTTCAATTGTGGCAGCATCCAACAATTCTGTGACGGGAATGCCGTTGACGGTAGCATAACGAGACAAAGGCACCATTAAATCCCCGTGACTGCCCAGTACCATCGCTTTGACATCAGCAGGTAACACCCTCAATTCTAGGGCGATGAAAGTTTCAAAGCGGGCCGAGTCTAACACGCCAGCCATGCCCATAATGCGATCGCGTGGTAAACCTGTAGCTTGCCAAGCTAGATAAGTCATCACATCTAAAGGATTGGTGACGACAATAAAAATAGCATTGGGAGAATGGGCGATCGCATTCTTTGCTGCTTCTACCACAATCTTGGCATTGGTTTTCAGCAAGTCATCTCGACTCATCCCTGGTTTGCGGGGAATTCCTGCGGTAATCACCACAATTTGGGAACCAGATGTATCAATATAATTGTTTGTGCCAATAATCTGGCGATTATGTAGTTCAATTCCTCTAGCTTCTGTCAAATCCAGTGCTAGACCTTGGGGCATTCCCTCAAGGATATCCAGCAATACGACATCTGCCAAATTTTTCTCGGCAATCCGTTGGGCTAGGGTGCTACCAACTCTACCAGCACCAATGATGGTGACACGAGGTAAACTACATACAATTGGGGGATCGGAGGAAGAAGACATAATTCGGGTGTGCCTACTGATTGAAGATTAAACTTCACTGGAGAAGTGGGCAGTGCCCACCCTACAATTTTGGCTTTTCAAAAATTCGCCAGCAACAGTCTTTAGTCTGAAGGCTTTATTGTAATTGTTGACTGATGAACGCCAGTTGCTACCTGTGGGAAGGCGTTTCGCCTACAACGGAGGGAAACTCCACACAGCACTGCCTCCTGTTAAGTGTGAATAGCCAACAACTTCAAGCAGGATAATTCATTTCTTGGAGTTCTCTAAAAATGTCTGTTAAACCTCGTCCACGTTGAAACCTGGAGTTGACAATAATTCTGATGCGTCATTGCGCTGTAAGCAAGCAATCTCAGTATTTTGGCAAAAAACTACAGTTCTCAAGATAGACGAGGTTTATTTAAATTCTTCGAGTTGATCTAAACGTAACCAAATGTTTGGTGTTGGCACTTTTCCAAACTTGACAAAGGCATAATCACCTTTTATGTCTACAATTTCGCCCTTACTGTCAAACAAGTAGGAAGGAAAGCGAGGATCGCTAGCTTGTGCTTCTACACTGTTTTCCAACTTTTCGCGGACAGCGCGAACTAAATCTCCTTTCTTGAATGCCATGAGTTCCCCTCTGACGTTTATAGATTGTTTTATCTGCATTTTAAGAGAGTTCTGAGTAAAAACTCTCAACTCCCCACTCCCCGTAGCGTTTGGCACTGAGGGCAAAAGTGACTAGATCGTCCAGCTAATCTAGTCCGTTGAATCAAAGTACTGCAAACTCGACAGGGTTCTCCGGCACGGTTGTAAACCCAAGCAACACCTCCATAGTTACCATTAACCCCCTGAACATTGAGGAAATTACTAAAAGTTGTACCTCCAGCCTCAATACTGGCTTGTAATACTTGAATAATGGCTGTTCGCAAGCGTTCAATTTG
This sequence comes from Dendronalium sp. ChiSLP03b, assembly GCF_034531165.2. Lineage (NCBI taxonomy): Bacteria > Bacillati > Cyanobacteriota > Cyanophyceae > Nostocales > Nostocaceae > Dendronalium > Dendronalium sp. ChiSLP03b. The sequence goes on from NZ_JAVRBR020000096.1 coordinate 36,257, forward strand.
CTTTAGTTGCAAATCTGTACATAAAGTTTCTGGTAATATTCCACTTTTAAACAGGGCTTCATCAGCATAGATGTTGCCTAATCCCGCCACTACAGATTGATCCAGTAGCGCAGTCTTAATCGGACGGCGGCGGTTTTGCAGCTTCATAGCCAGATATTCAACAGTAAATTCCGGTGAGAATGGGTCTACTGCAAGTTTTGCTAAACCAGTAATAATACTTTCTACTGCAACACTAGGGGGAACCCACCAAATTTGCCCAAAGGTGCGTTGGTCAACAAAGCGCAATTCCTGCCGATCCCCAAAGAATAATCTTACCCGTGTGTGTTTATGTAATGGTTCATCTCGATGCAGCCATAGTAGTTGACCTGTCATTCGCAGATGAACTCCTAGCCAGCTAGTGGAGGAGGAGGAAGCAGGGGAAGCAGGAGGAGATTGAGAGAGTTCAGCTAAAAGATACTTACCGCGACGATGCCAAGTAGCGATCGCATACCCTTTGATCCCGTCAATAAAATCACCAACAGAAAACGGGTAGGCGATGGTGCGCTCAAGCAACACATCTCCACCCGTAATTTCATGGTTGAGGGTCAATTGGCTTAGACCCCGTCGGACTGTTTCAACTTCAGGCAGTTCAGGCATTTAAGCTGATTAGGCGAGCAATTTTGATGTACTTGGGGATCAAGGCAGACGAGACGGGAAAGTATGTACGCACACCCTTAGGTAGGGTGTCTTACTACTTACAAGAAACCGTAAATACCCGCAGGCAAGCTTCTCATAAGTAGAGTAGGCTAGGGTGAAGCATGAAAGAACGAAAGTTTCATACTTCATATTTTCATACTTAAAGCTTCCCTTCATCATCTCATCAAATAATCACCTTGTGCCTTTGCTGATTATTTTTTCGGCTTAGCCTTTGGTGCTTCTACCTCTACTAATTCGTCCTCGGCAAAGTTATTGGTATTGATACCAGAATAATTTACCTTTTCAAACCGGACAATTACTGGGTATTTGATGCCGCTTTGATCCACAGAAGCCACGGTTCCTAGATCCTGAAACCAGTAGGATTCGGGGCGGAGAATACGTACTTTAGAACCACGTTGAACCATGAGTATCTTCCCTTTTAGTTATCAATCGCCAATATATAGGGCTAATTGATTTCACTCTACAACCTGAAGGTCGCAGCTAGAGCCTTTGTTAAGTTATTTGTCAGCGGTCAGTTGTCAAAAGGCAGAAGACAGGAGGTGAAGCAGTCGCAGTCTTCTCCCAAAGGGGAGACGCTGGCGCGAAGGCGCTTTAGTCGATTGCGTTAGCGCAGCGAAGCGCGAGGCACGAGCGTCACCCGTACTGCTAAAGCAGAACCCGAAGGGTAGGGCAGAAGGTAGAAATGAAGAATTATCTTCCTTGTCTTCCTTGTCCCCACAGCAGTTGCTACAACGGAGGGAGCCTCCGCAACGCACTGCCTCCTCATCTCCCCCTCTCGGTACTTTCCCACCTTAAAATCTCAAATCTAAAATGGTGACAAACCCTCCTTGACAAAGTCCAGACAATAGACTAAGTTCATTCGCAAATACTCAAATACACGTAAGAAAATCTCATGCTTTACTTAAAACAAACACACTACCCTCGTTACCCCTGCCAATGCGGAGATCGTTATCTATATAAGTGATGTCCAACCAACCTTGTTGTGTGTCGCTGTTTAGGGGAAAATCAATCGCTATAAATTTTTTACCAGTTTCAATTTGCTGGATAAAATTTTCAGGAGAACTGTACCCTATTAAGTTTTTTAGCCCGATAATAGAGCGCTCAAATTTTACTTGGACACGACGACCTGAAACTGGCTCAAATTTAGCAGCTACGCTAACTAATCCTTCGAGGTAAGGTAAGCCATAAATCTCAGCTATGTTGTAAACACTGCTAGTTTGTACCCGTATACACTGATATATTTGACCAAGTTTATAAAAAGGTACGCGATCTAAGTTTAAAAGAGCCTTGCTTGTGGTGTATAGTAATCGCCAATTGCCATCTAGCAAGTTGTTCGCTTCCACTGGACGCGGTGTCGGATTGAGGTCTTCTAACCGAGCGATCGCTGATAAAATAGCCTGTTTCTGTTGCTCGCTGGCTAGTAACCCGCGATTTGTTCCAGCGATTGTATCTATTAAGGTCGCCTTTCCTATCATCGCCTATTACCTCAAAAATCATCAGGATTGAATTCACATTAAGTCGATATTAATGTCCTATGTCTAAAGCCGTGCAAATCACTAAAAATCTATCTCTGGTTGCTTTACCACTATTAAATAAAATATTTTTGACAGCTTGCGGATTTATTAATCCATTAGTTGAATGTATGAATAACTAAATAACCCCGTGTCAAGTGATAGACTTCTTAATGTCTAGTTACATGAACGTTATTGTGTGTTTGTCGTATGATAAATTCTCCCTTACGTGAAGAACCTCGCAATCAGCGGGCTGCTGTAATTCCATTAAAACAAGAATCCTCTCTGTTGGATTGGTTACAAAGTAACGGTCGTCTCATAGCGCGTGACGTTCACGAACCTGATTTTTCGGATGAAGAAGAAGAAATATCAGAGTTTCTGGGTGGAGAAGATGGTATTGACCTTGATTATGATGACGATGATGATGTCGGCATAGCCGAAGACTAGCCTGTTGTGGCTGGGACTTGGTGATATCTATCGTCCCTGTTATTCAATATTTGTAAGTGTGGAGTGAAGGGAAATTTCTGTGGACGCTAAATTATCTCCTAACCAAGGATTGAACTTTTCTGGGATCGGTCTAGCCTCTGGCTTAGCCGCAGCGCTAAGTGTGGCAGCAATAATTTTTGATTGGATGGCCAATAGATTGCCTTGGCAAGTTACTTCGCTCAGCTTACCACTAGTCTTGTGTGCAGTGAGTTCGGCTGCCATGGGCTTTGTAGTAATACCACTGCTGCAAGCGCTCAAAACGGGGCAAATCATCCGCGAAGATGGTCCTCAAGCCCATTTAAAGAAAGCTGGGACTCCAACAATGGGGGGTATATTTTTTGTACCCGTGGCTGTGATAATTGCCTGTGTGGGGTCTAATTTTAATAAAGAAGTACTTGCTGTATCTGCATTAACACTTAGCTACGGATTTATTGGTTGGATCGATGATTGGCAGATTCTCCGCCGGAAATCGAATAAAGGTATATCTCCCCGGATGAAACTGGCTTTGCAAATCGGTTTTGCAGCAGTGTTTTGTCTATGGCTGATGTTTAATCAACCTTCCAATCTTACAAGTATCGCTTTGCCTTGGGTGAGTTTTGCATTACCTTTAGGGTTCCTATTCTGGCCTTTAGCTGGTTTTGTCCTAGTGGCAGAAAGCAATGCAACTAATCTCACTGATGGCATTGATGGATTAGCAGCAGGAACCGTAGCGATCGCTTTACTAGCATTAGGAGCATTAATCGCACCTGCTTCGCCTGGATTGATGGTTTTCTGTGCCGCTTTGAGTGGTGGTTGCTTAGGTTTCTTAGCTCATAACCGCAACCCGGCCCGTGTTTTCATGGGTGATACTGGTTCTCTGGCATTGGGAGGAGCCTTAGCTGCTGTAGCATTACTGACTAACAGCTTAGTAGCACTGTTTATTCTCAGTGGCATCTTTTTTGTAGAAACCCTTTCTGTGATGGCGCAAGTGAGTTACTACAAAGCTACAAAAGGCCCCGATGGTAAAGGCAAACGCCTGTTGAGAATGGCTCCCCTACACCATCATTTGGAACTAACTGGCTGGTCAGAATTGCAAGTAGTTGGTGTATTTTATATAGTCGCCGCTTTTCTCGCTGCAATTTGTTTAGCGATCGCTCCATTCTAAATTTTTTCAAAAACTACTTTAAGATAAACCAATAACCCCCGTATATACGGGGGTTATTTTTACTATTTATACCATTTTGGATTTTAGATTAGGTTATATCATGTCCGATTAAATAATTGTCATTGCGAACGAAGTGGAACGAAGCAATCCCAAAACCCCTGCGATTGCTTCGTTCTACTTCGTTGCACTCGCAATGACATATTGTAAGTAATTTGCCGGACATGATATTAGAGGTCAGGAGTCAAGAGGCAGGGGAGTAGAGGGTCAGGGGAGCAGGGAAGAATTATTACAAGTCTTTCCCCCTTCTCCCTATCACCCTATCCCCCTCATCTCCCCTGCTCTCTCATCCCCAATCTCTAAGAATTACGCATCTGATTTACTAAGTGAGCGAGTTCTGGCAAAATCAGTCTTTCCATTCCCAGCCGCACCGCATTGCTAGAACCAGGAAGGGAGAAGATTAATTTACTTTGATAAATACCAGCCACGGCGCGAGAAGCGATCGCCCGCGAACCAATTTCTTGATAACTTAAAAATCGAAACAACTCTCCAAATCCTGGCAAAGTTTTTTCCAGCAGTTTCTCAATGGCATCGTAAGTGGTATCTCTCGGTGCAATACCCGTGCCACCATTGAAAATCACAACGTCTAAATTCAAATTTTGACCCAGCGATTCTATCTGTTCTTGAATCTGTGCTGGCTCATCTTTGATAATCGTGTAGCTTTCTACAGCATGGTTAGCACTGAGAAGTAACTGCTGGATGAGTTGACCACTCTTATCTGTTTCGGGCGATCGTGTGTCGCTGACAGTAACAACAGCACAAGTTACTGTCATTCCAGGTGAGTCTGGGTGAGGTTGTTGCGTCATACTTTTTGTTATCTGTCAGTGGTCAATTTTATACCACTGACAACCAAATACTGACTATTCACCAGGTTTGCTGAATTCTAGGCCATTTTCTTTGGCATAGCGTTCCATGAAGCGCATAAAGCGATCCCATTCATCTTTAGATTTCATGAGGTGAAGTGCTTCTAATGCTTCTGGTACACCGTTAATAAATTTACCCTTAACTTCGCGGGTAACTATTTCCCCTTCTTCGTCAATCAGGTACATCCCGGTGATGTCTTCGGTGGTATTTTGATCTAAAATTTTAGGTTTTGTAAAAATAAATGTTGCTGTGCCTTGTTCGCCACTGCGCGATCGCGTCAAGCGCACCTCTGGAAGTACTTCCTCGTCAAGACCTCTAGAAAACTGGATTTTCGCCATGAGAATGAATTTAAAGTTTTGTAATGGTTAGTTTAATATTCTCTCATTATTTAGAACCCAGTAGTCCAGTAGCTACTCATATTCTCTATGTTCGCTGTGGATGCTTAATTTGCTTCCCGCTCTAGTAACAAAGTCACAGGGCCATCATTGTCAATTGCAACTTGCATCATCGCGCCAAATTGACCTGTTTCCACGTGCAAACCGCTGGTTCTCAGCTTGGCAACAAAGCTGTTATACAAATCTTCTGCTAGTTGGGGAGCAGCCGAACGGTCAAAGGAAGGACGGCGACCTTTGCGACAGTCGCCGTAAAGCGTGAACTGACTAATTACCAACAACTCACCACCAATTTCTTGGACGGATTTTTGCCACCGGTCGTCTCCTTGTTCATCGGGAAATAGCCGCAATTCTAAACACTTACGCGCCATCCAGTCGAGTTCAACTTCGGTATCAGTATCGGCAATACCTACGAGTAAGTTGAGTCCCCGTCCAATTTTGCCGATGATTTCACCCCCAACGGTGACTTGTGATGATTTAACTCGCTGGATGACAACACGCATAAGAGTTGCAGATGGAAAAAATGCGGCTCATTGGCAAGTGACTTTGCGACTTGGCTATTAGGGAAACTAATTACTCTCACTGAGTTAAGTCCAAAAGAACTTTCTCTTGAACAAATTCGCGCCAATGCCCTAATTTTATTGCAATCGGCTGAATTTATGCTGCACTTGGAATTCTAAACCCAGCCTGATGCGAAAGAGAGGGAATTTTTGTTGAAGCAATAGCGAAAGCAGCCGGATTAACAATGGAACAAGTGCAACAGTTAGAGATTGCAAACACTGAAAATCCAGGGGGGTGAAGAGTTAAAACTTATCATTCTAACTCTTGTACAGACGCGATTAATCGCGTCTGTACTCCTAATTCCTAATTCCTTACTTAATTACTTTCCAAAACCCCTACCGCGATTTGTGGAAGGTAAACAAATGCAGTTTTCCAACTGAGTGAGTAAAGTCTCACGCTCCAGATTTTGACCAATTAGCACTAGCTGGTTTTTTGGTTGACCTTTCCACTCATCATCATCCAAGGTAAAGCGCTTGCCACACAAGTGGAAAATATGACGCTTCGGACTTTCATCAAACCACATAATTCCCTTTGCTCGGAAGATATTTGTAGGTAGCTGGTTATCTAAGAAATATTGAAACTTCCTAATAGACAAAGGCTTGTCACTCTGGAAAGATATTGAGGTAAAACCATCATTTTCTAAATGATCGGAATGATGGTGATGATGATCGTGGTCATGATGATGATGCTCATGGTCATGATGGTCATGACCGCATGTTGAGTGGTCATGACCATCATGGTCGTGGTGGTCGTGTTCGTGGTCATGCTCATCAGCAGTATCAAAATACTTGTCAGACTCGAACAGACCCACGCTGAGAATCAAGGGAAGTGGCACTTGCGATCGCGTAGTGCGAATAATTCTCGCTCCTTCTTTCACTTCGCCAATTTTTCTTTCCAACTCCTTCAAAGCGGATTCTTCAACCAAATCCGTTTTGTTCAGCAGAATAATATCTCCATAGGAGATTTGACTATAAGCTGCTTGAGAGTTGAATAAATCTAAGCTGTAATTTGCCGCGTCTACTACGGTGATAATCGAATCTAAACGAGTTAAATCCCGTAATTCTGTACCAAGAAATGTCAAGGCAACAGGTAGGGGGTCAGCCAGTCCGGTTGTTTCTACGACCAAATAATCTAGATTTTCTTGGCGTTCTAAAACTTTATAAACGGCATCTACCAAATCATTATTAATAGTGCAGCAAATACAACCGTTATTCAGCTCCACCATGTTCTCAGTGGTGGAAACAATTAACTCGTTGTCGATGCCAATTTCGCCAAATTCATTTACTAAAACAGCAGTTTTCAAACCCTGCTGATTGTTCAGAATATGATTAAGTAAAGTAGTCTTGCCACTACCAAGAAATCCAGTAATAATTGTGACTGGCATTCCTTGTTTAGGCGCATCCATTGCTTGAGATTCGGGGGTAACGGCTGATTGCATAGCGCTGTGATCAAAAAATCAAAAAATTAGGAGAGAATTCTGGAGACGCTTGTGCGACTTTCCGCAAGGTACAAGAAATTCACAAAGGTAGCGCAGTTAGTCCAGAAAACACTAGCATAGGGATGCTGGACTGTCATCCCAGCTGCTTTACCCTATTATTGCGTATCTCTCTATTTCAGCATTACTCTGTTATGACCCTAACCCTCTACAACACCCTCACTCGTCGTCAGGAACCGTTTACAACAGTCGAACCAGGCAAGGTTAAGATGTATTACTGCGGCGTGACGGTGTACGACTATTGCCATTTGGGTCATGCTAGAGCTTGTATTGTTTGGGATGTAGTACGTCGATACCTCCAGTTTATCGGCTATGAAGTGCGCTACATCCAGAATTTTACCGATATTGACGACAAGATTCTCAATCGAGCGCGGCAAGAACATTCATCGATGGAAGCTGTAGCCGATCGCTTTATCAAAGCATATTTTGAGGATATGGCACGGCTAGGAATCAAAGAAGCTGATGAGTATCCCCGTGCTACCCACACGATGGACGGCATTCAGCGGCTAATTCATGAGTTGGAAAGTAAAGGCTTTGCTTACCCCTCTCAAGGCGATGTTTATTATGCAGTGCGGCAGTTTTCTGAGTATGGGAAGCTTTCCGGACGCAAGCTAGAAGATTTGCAAGTCGGTGGAAGCGATCGCGTCAACGTAGACGATCCAGAATATCAGAAGAAGAAAGACCCCTTCGATTTTGCTTTGTGGAAAGCAGCAAAACCGGGAGAACCCGCTTGGGAATCACCTTGGGGTCAAGGTCGTCCGGGATGGCATATCGAATGTTCGGCCATGGTACGCGATCGCCTCGGCGAAACCATAGATATCCACACTGGCGGTGAAGACTTAGTTTTCCCCCACCATGAAAATGAAATTGCCCAATCTGAGGCAGTTACAGGAAAACCCCTATCTCGTTACTGGCTGCACAACGGTATGGTGAAAGTGGATGGCGAGAAAATGTCCAAATCTTTGGGCAACTTTACCACCATTCGGGACTTGCTAGATCGAGACGTTGACCCAATGGCAGTAAGATTGTTCGTGCTAATGGCTCAATATCGTAAGCCCATTGATTTTACCGATGAAGCGATCGCCTCAGCTACCAACGGTTGGCACACCCTCAAAGAAGGGTTACTCTTCGGCTACCAGTACGGGGAAAAACTTGGTTGGGGGTTGGGGACTGAGAATAACCCAATACCCAGTACCCAATACCCAGTACCCAATCCCTTTGTTGAACGCTTTCAAGAAGTTGTGAACGATGACTTTAATTTTCCTGGTGGGTTAACAGTACTTTTTAAATTAGCCAAAGAACTAAGCCGCGAAGGGAATATTTTCGTGCATCAAGGGAAAACCGAAACACCACCTGATGAGTTACAGCGTCAATGGCAAACTCTCGTTACTTTAGCTGGAGTTTTGGGTTTAGAAACTCAGTTAGAAATAGAAAGTACAACTAGTGAAGGCCCAAGCGATGCGGAAATTGAGGTTAAAATTCAGCAAAGGCAACAAGCCCGTCAAGCTAGAAATTTTGCTGAAAGCGATCGCATTCGTAATGAACTACTAGCACAGGGAATCACCTTAATTGATAGTCGTGATGGCACTCGATGGCATCGCAATTGAAGGTTGGGTGAAGGATGAAGTATAAATTTCGTCTTTCATCATTTATACTTCACACTTTATTCAGATATGTCACAAAAGCATCGGAGTCTTACTATATCTGACTTATTGCTAATTGTAACCACTGGCTTTGTGGTTGTATTGATGTGGCAATTACGGAGTTTATTAGTGACTTTAATGGTTGCGGTAGTTCTGGCAGCTGCGATCGCGCCGATAGTTAACGCCGCCGAACGATTGCGTCTGCCTCGTTGGCTAGGCGTAATTGTGGTGTATATTAGCCTGATAGCTGGGTTGATTGGCGCAGGTTTAATTATTGGTCCATCTGTTTCTGAGCAAACTCAACGCTTAGTCAGTAGACTTCCAACTTATTTAGATAATTTGCGGACAGCGGCTGAAAATTTAGCTGTGCGAATGGGAATTACTCAAATAGAGTCAATAGACCAATTCTTTGATATTCAAGCCCTTACTAATTGGTTGTTTCGTTCTAGTCAACAGCTACTTATTCGGTCGTTCGGTTTTACTCGTGGCATCCTTGGCGGTGTGGTAAATCTGATTTTAGCTTTGGTTATTTCTGGCTACATGGTTGCGGGTAGCGAAAATTTAGTTCGAGGTCTGGTACAGCTGTTTCCCCAACCTTGGGAAGAACGTCTCGCCGCCCAAGTTGTACCAATTTCTCGCCGTATGGGGGGTTACATTCAAGGTCGAGTTGTAGTTTCAGCTATTTTGGGTATTGTCATTACCCTAGGTTTGAGTATTTTAGGACTCTCAGAGTTTGCCTTAGCATTGGGTGTAATTGCTGGATTTACAAATTTAATTCCGTTTGTCGGGCCAATATTGGGAGCAATTCCAGCTTTAATTGTTGCTATTCCTCAAGGAGGATTAACTTTTCTTTGGGTACTGCTGTTATTTGTGATTATCCAGAATTTGGAAAGTTATGTTCTCGATCCCTTGCTGGTAGGTTCTTCAGTGCGAGTTCATCCCTTGTATCAACTTTTAGCAGTGCTAGGAGGCACACAAGTTTTAGGGATTATTGGCGCTGTGATTGTTCCGCCTTGGGTAGCAGGTGTAGCTGTGCTTTTAGAAAATCTTTATTTACGTCCAAAATTGTTGGCTGAACAAACCACTATTTACGATATGCCAATAAATTCAGATAATCAACCATTATCAGATTCTAGTAAACTGTCAGCGGGTGGAGCTAAATTACCAGAAAATTAAGTTAACTTATTTACCTAAAACAAATATACTCAGCTAGAACATAACAGTTCGCAATTTTGAATAAAAAATTTTTTTAACTCTTGTACAGACGCGATTAATCGCGTTTCTCCTCACTCAGCACTCAGCACTCAGCACTAAAATATGTGGTCTGAACTCACAAAAGCGATCGCTACTTTTGATATTCCCGCTGATTGGATCGGGATTAGAGCCGTCAAGGAAAATTCTACTACTCGTTTTGTTCGTGATGGCTTACCGCAAGTCAACGGCAAAACCTCCACTGTCGGAGCCATGCTAGAAGTTTTGGTCAATGGTTGTCTGGGTTATGCCGCTACCAATTCTCTAGAACTACCTTCTCTTTTAGCTGCTGCTCAAACAGCATATAAACAGGCACTAGCAGCCAGTGAGTGGTGGATATATCCCTTTCGTGAAAGTCAACGCCCCAAAATGGTGGGTGAATATAACTCTCCGTTTTTGGAACCATTGGATGCTCTAAGTCCTGGGGAAATCAACGATTTACTGGTTCGCATATGCCAGAACTTAAAAGTCAACGACAAGATTGTGCAAACCAACGCCAGCGCCAGCACCAATGAACGGGAGACTTGGTTTGTTAGCAGTAATGGTTCAGAGGTGTATCAAAAGATTCTATCTTTGGGAACTCATTACGGAGCTACTGCCCAAGACGAGGGAATTGTGCAACAACGCAGTAACAACGGTTGGCAAGCACATTGTTATCAAGGCGGACTAGAACTTTTACAAACAAAAGACTTATGGCATCGGGCGCAACAAATTGGCGAACAAGCGATCGAACTATTGACAGCAGAAGAATGCCCAACTACGCGCACCAATTTAGTTTTAGCCTCAGACCAAATGATGCTGCAAATCCATGAAAGTGTAGGTCATCCTCTAGAAATTGACCGAATTTTAGGAGATGAGCGCAACTACGCCGGAGGCAGCTTTGTTAACAAAAGTGATTTCGGCAAACTAGTATATGGTTCGCCACTGATGAATATTACCTTCGATCCCACCGTACCTGGAGAATTTGCCAGCTACAGCTTTGATGATACAGGTGCTGTAGCCACACGGGAGTATTTAATTAAAGAAGGTGTACTTCAGCGGGGTTTGGGCAGTCTGGAGAGTCAAGCCAGAGCAGGTGTACCAGGAGTAGCCTGTGCCCGTGCTTGCTCGTGGAATCGTCCTGCGATCGATCGCATGGCAAACTTGAACTTAGAGCCAGGAAATGTCAGCTTTGAAGAAGCGATCGCCAATATAGAACACGGTGTTTACATGGAGTCTAATCGGTCTTGGTCAATTGACGATCGCCGTTATAAATTTCAGTTTGGTTGCGAGTATGCCAAATTGATTGAAAACGGTAAACTCACCAAAACTCTCCGTAATCCGAACTATCGAGCCACAACCCCAGAATTTTGGCACAGCTTAATCCAAGTAGCAGATGCCTCCAACTGGCAAATGTACGGCACTGCTTATTGTGGTAAAGGCGAACCAAATCAGGCCATTTCAGTAGGACATGGTTCGCCTGCCTGCGTATTTGCTAACGTTGAAGTTTTTGGTGGAGGAGGGTGAAGAGGACAGGGGGACGCGGGGACAGGGGGACGCGGAGAATTACTTAAAAACCCTCTCCGCGTCTTTGTGTCTCTCCTTCTCCATTTCAGCGAAGCTATCCCCGCTCTCTATTTTGATTCTGCGTTAAGTATGAAAATTGACGATTTATCGGCTTTAGAAATCAGCTTTAATCAACTGATTGAAACCTTACTGCTCAAAAAAACAGTGACTGAACAATTCACTGTGAAGCTAAGCAGTGAACGCAGTCAATTTACTCGTTTTAATCATGCCAAAGTGCGGCAAACTGGTTGTGTTGCTGATGGTTGGGTCGAACTGACTTTGATGGAAGATCGGCGCAGTAGTTTTCGATTGTTTCCCTTTACTGGAAATTGGGATTTAGACTGGCAGGAAGCATACAAGGCTTTACAGCAACTGCGTGACGAACTGACTTTGTTACCCGTCGATCCATATCTAGTTTTGCCATCAGAAACTAATACCAGTAGAGAAATACATTTTGGAAAATTGCTAGCAGCAGAAGCGGTTGTATCAACAGTGCTAGAACTAGTTGCAGAATTTGATTTTACTGGTTTGTATGCTGGGGGAGTAGTTATTAAAGCCTATGGTGATTCTAATGGACAGAAACACTGGTTTGCTACGGATTCTTTTACCTTAGACTATTCTCTATTTACTAATTCTGGACAAGCTGTTAAAGGTACTTTTGCTGGTAGTGATTGGGAAGAACATGCTTATGTAGCCAAAATTAATGCAGCAAAAAAACAATTAGAATTACTTTCTAATTCCACTAAGGAATTGCCACGAGGACATTACAGAACTTATTTTGCACCCGCAGCTGTTGCCGATTTATTAATGATGCTTTCTTGGGGGGCTGTGAGTGAAGCAGATATCCAACAAGGAAACAGTGCTTTGGCTTGTCTAGCGCGCCAAGAAAAACAGCTTTCCTCAATATTTAGTTTGAAAGAAAACTTTAAAAGAGGATTAGTGCCGCGATTTAATGAATTAGGAGAAATGGCAGCACTAGAGTTACCAGTAATAGAACAAGGAATTTTAATAAATACTTTAGTGAATTCCCGGACTGCTAAGGAATATCAAAAAATTGCTAATGGTGCTAATAGTTCAGAAAGCTTACGTGCGCCAGAAGTGAGTCCAGGTAATTTAGTATCTGAGCAAATTCTTACAAAGTTGGATACAGGATTATATGTATCGAATTTGCATTACTTGAATTGGAGCGATCGCCCCAATGGTAGAATTACAGGTATGACCCGCTATGCTTGTTTTTGGGTGGAAAACGGAGAAATAATTGCTCCCATTGAAAACTTGCGTTTTGATGAAAGTCTCTACCGATTTTGGGGAGAAAACCTAGTTGCTCTCACCAATTTTCAAGAATTTATTCCTGAAGTCGGAACTTATGAGGGTCGCCAACTAGGAGGTAGTTTGGTTCCTGGTATGTTGGTGAATGATTTCACTTATACCTTATAGTTGATGCTAAATTACATTAAAGTTTATTAATAAATAGAACTTTTACATAGTCTAATAAAGCGATCGCAACTTTAATTAGTTGGTTTCTTTGCTGCTTTTTCAATTTCCTTGCAAATGTTAACCAATACTTCATCTTGCTCTGCCGAACTCAAGCTCTTCAGTGGCTTAGAAGTGTTATGCGCTGCCTGATAAGTGGTAATTTCTGTTGGCACATCACAAGCACTCAAATACATCCAAATGAGCGTAAGTTGTCCCCGTTTAGCAGCTTCGAGTAGCGGTGGTAGTTCATGCTCGGCGATAAAGTCAGATGCTAAGAAATCCGCACTCACCATTAGAACAGCGACTTTTGCTGCTGCTAAGGCATCGTTGATTTCATCTCTCCATAAAGAGCCTGCTGTAATTCGTGTGTCATCCCAAACTGAGATTACCTGTTTTCGCAACAGTGGTTTGAGCATAATTTGGAGTCTATCCAACCATGCTTTATCTTTACGACTGTAACTAATAAAGACTCGATCGCGCTCTATTGTGGAGTTAGGCTGTTGTGTTTGAACCGAAACAGTATCAGTGTCTTGAGTTGATTCAACTGTCCTGGGATTTTTCAATGCCTTAAAGTTCTCCTGACCTTCCCTCACAAGTCGGCTGAATAGGGTGAAATCTTCGTCAGACAGGCGATAAATCTCTGCAAATTCGCACAAGTGAGCCAGGAGATTGACCATTGGGTGATAGTCTAACCGTCTACTATCAACACGGTATCGTCTAAATTCTGCAACTAAAGCCTGAGCCAAGACATTGGGTTGTGAATCAAGCCTTAAGTTGCCAATTAACGCTGAATCAATACCAGCATTACTTAGAAGACTGTAGCGATCGCTTGCAGTATTGTTTTGTATTAGCACTTGTATCATTGCCCTAGTTAACGGTGCAGCGTCCTTTTGCTCCAAAAATACTTCTGTCTCCATTTCATTCTTCTAAATGCTGTCTAGCTCTGATTTTATATGAAGTCCAGGCGATCGCTGATTATTAAAATCTCTCCGCGTCAACCCCATTGAGCAGTCTTCAATGCCATTAAAAGACTTAGTAAATGTAACTTTAATCACAATAAAGTCAGTATTTTTAAGTTGCTTATACCAGTAGTTGAGATGTTAGTTCCACATCCATCAAGGGATTAATAGGTCAAGGGAAATTGATATCCCTTGACTTTTTAGCCGCTTGGTACACTGTGAGATTAAATACATGAATCCACGTTTCTTGGCTCATTTGAGCAAAGTCGTTTTTACTGCAACTTCTGTAGCAATTTTCTCTCCAATAGTTTCTGCATACGCAGTTTCAGGGTTCTCTACCACCGGCACACAAACACTTGGTAATTCCACAGGTCAACAGCTCATAGCTGACAATGCTAGCAGTGAAGCAGACAGTTTACCTGAACCTATCAAAGTAGCCGTTTTACAGGACATCTCCGAGCGCACAGGCTCAGAAATGTCAGATTTGCGCGTCGTTAAGGCTAGACAACAAACTTGGGCAGATGGCTGTTTGGGTTTAAAAACAGACGAAATTTGCTCTCAAGCTATAGTCCCTGGTTGGCAAGTCATAGTCGCCAACCAACAGCAAATTTGGGTTTATCGTACTGATAAGTCTGGAACAGTCGCCAAATTAGATGAAGGTTCTACCCAGGCTATTACCGCTACGATGATGAGCCGAGAAACTGCCACTCGTCAAACAACTAGTCGCACCACTATGCAGCAACAAGCTGTCATCGCCCAACGCAGCACCCAAGTAAGCGCTGCTAGTACTGCGGTAAAGGCCAAAACTACAGGTTTTAACCTCGCTATTTGGCAACCAGCCGATAATTTTTCTGACGTAATTGCCCGGGTTTCTTTGAAGGCAAAACGGAACAAGGGCTACTTAAAAGAAAGGTTTTTGGGCGATTACAAATACAAGATTAAGCACAAGGCGAAATTTGTTAAAGGACTAAAAGCGGGCGATCGCGTTGTTGTGCGATTGTATGATACTCAAAGCCGCTTTCTTGGCTACAGCGAATTTGAATTGTTGTCGGCATACACAACAGTTAACTTAATTTTGTCTGCCAATCCAACAGAATATCAAGTCATTCGTACTGTCTATGGTGTTGATGCCAACCAAGACGGCGCAATTGACGCAGGTACTACCACCTACGACTACTTCACCCAAGTTAGCGACCAACAAGTTACTTTCCTCAGCAGTTCCCAAACTGTCAATGTTAGTCAATTCCAAGCAGAGGGTTTGTCAGCAGTTGCGACAAATAGCCTTTATCCTACTTCCTTCAGGTCAGGTGAGTACGCTTTAATGCGTCAGACAACTAGCACCTTTAGTTACAACTTGGCAGAAGCTTTGAAGGCTGAACCCGGCCGCCTAGTACAACTCATTGAAGTTGGGGATGACGATAGTTCTATCTATGATGTCAGCCAGATGATGATGAGTTATCGAGAAGTAGGTGTCGCTAACGGTATCCAAGTTAAGTTTTCCGATGTCTCGATGAACCACTGGGCTAAAGATTTTATTGCCGAGTTGGCTGCTTTACAAGTTATCCAAGGTTTTCCTGATGGTTCCTTCCGTCCAGATGAACAGGTGACTCGCGCCCAATTTGCAGCGATGATTAGCCAAGCTTTTGAAAAGGTAAATGTCCGCAATGCCATTAGCTTTAAGGATGTCACCACTAGATATTGGGCTTACAGTGCTATTCGTAAAGCTTATGCCACAGGCTTTTTAGGAGTTTCTGGAAATAACTTCAACCCCACCCAAAGCCTGTCTCGCTTAGAAGTTTTACTAGCCATAGCGCGAGGACTCAACTACACTTTTAGCGGTTCCACAGAGTCAATTTTAGCAACTTACACCGATGCTGCAAGTATTCGTAGTGATGTCCGTGGTGCGATCGCAGCCCTAACACAAAGAGGTATTGTAGTTAATTATCCCAATATTCAGACTCTCAATGTTGATAAAGTGGCAACCAGAGCCGAAGTCAGTGCTTTAATATACAAAGCATTAGTTAGCACTGGTGAGGTGGCGGACATCTCTTCTGAGTATGCTGTAGAACAAACACAGCAGCAAGCTGTTAATAACGATGATGACGATGATGATAAAAAAATTCATCGTCATTGTAACCAAGGAATTGGCAATGGCTCAGAAGGCTGTGACCCTGGTAATTCTCATCCTCACGGTGGTAGCAACGACGAAGGTGGCCGAACTCCAGGTGGTAGAAGGTAATTCTAATTGTTGATTAAGTAGGTCGGCGTGAATATTTATGGTTGGGGTAAGGCAGGAGGCAGGAGGCAGAAGGGAAAAGGGTTTGAGCCTATTCCATTCTTCTTAACATAGTTTTGTTTTTCCACACCGTTCTACTTATTAACAGTTGACAGTTAACTGTCAACTGTTAACAACTTCAAACAGGACAACTAACCAGAGATCTGACCCTTTACCACTAAACTTGGGGATTTAGAGGAAACATTTGCTTGAATTTTCTCTCCCTGCTCACTCAGTGATTGGTTGTTTTTTTATTTGAAATTCTCTAATGCTCCGCTGTCACCCATATTCTCTTGCACATAAACATCTCTAATAGGAAAGGGAATTGAAATTCCTGCTTGTTGATAGCGTTTGTGCAATTTTTTAACAAATAGATGCTTACCAATACGCTGGTCAAAGTATTCACTGACCCGCATATAAAGTGTAAAATCAATACTAAAATCACCAAAAGTATGAAATCTGATATAAGGTTCATTTTCTATTAAATTTGGCGCTACTTCTTGCATAACCTCTTTGGCAACTTCTACAGTTACTCGCTCAACTTCTTCCAAATCACTATCGTAGCTAACACCCACATTCATTGTTAAGGTAATTTCTTTTACAGGTAGGTGATAATTAGTAAAAATTGCTGAAGATAGTTTAGAATTTGGTACAATAATTACGTTATTAGAAAGCTCTTTAATAGTAGTATTTCGCCAAGTAATATCTGTTATATATCCCTCATGCCCGCCATCCAATTTTACATAATCTCCAGTTCTAACCTGTTTAGAAATAATTAGGTAAAAACCAGAAAATAAATTTGCTAGTGTGTCTTGTAATGCCAAACCTACAGCTAGACCACCAATTCCTAAGGTTGTGACTATTGGTGTAATTTCGACACCTATCGTTTGCAACACAATTAAGGTTCCCAAAACTAAAACGGCTGTTTTGGCAAGGTTAGAAATTAGTGATGCTGTAACTATTTCTGTTCTGTGAGTATAAAGCTTAACAAAACCAGCGGTTAATCTTGCCAAGACTAACGTGACTGAATATAAAAAAATAATTGTAATAATTTTTCTCAATAAAATAATAATATCTGGCTTCAGAGGGGCACTAATAATTGCACCTAAAAAACCTGCAAGTACAAACCAAATCAATGGCATACGTTGCAGCGATGTAAATATTGTTTCGCTTCCTGGAATTTGTCTCTTAGCAGCAAATATTTTTAGCTTATTGAAGATAAATTTTTCACCAATTATTCCACTTAGCAAGCCAACTAAAATCAATGCCAGAGGTAAAATCCAGTCCATCATATTAATTTTGAATTTTAGAGTTTGAATTGAAAATTAAATCTATTCACAGGTGTGATGTCATTGTAAGGAAATTTTACCTTGTTAGTTGCCTGAGCTGTTGCTTGGGATTTTCAGGACTTAGCGTCACTTTTACCTTTAACCGTTGTGTCGCACACTGTAGAGTAAGAATATAGTTTTCATCAGATGGGTTGTATGAGTAATCGAGATTTGCTCAAAAAATTGTTTGAGAGGCATATAGATGGTAACCCTACGCAAATTACAAGTTATTTTTGAGAGCTGTCAGTTGTCAGAAGTTATTATTCTTCATCTTCCCTATCCCTCCGCCCCTCTGCCCCCCTTATCCCCTCATTGGCATCAAAACTATGGAGTTGCCAATTATTTACCACCCGGATTACGTTGCACCACTACCTGAAGGGCATCGCTTCCCAATGTCCAAGTTCCGAAAACTTTATGAATTACTTTTAGCTGACGGCGTAGCACAAATAGAACAAATTCATATCCCAGAACGCCCGCCCCAAGATTTGATCGAGTCAGTTCACACCCCAGACTACGTACAAGCTTACTGTGAGGGCACACTAGATCCCAAAGTACAACGCCGCATCGGTTTGCCTTCGAGTCCAGCACTGGTGAATCGTACCTGTGTAGCGGTTGGTGGTACAATACTCACTGCTCAGTTGGCACTAACTCAGGGTTTAGCTTGCAATACTGCTGGTGGCACGCATCATGCCTTTCCCAGTTATGGGTCTGGTTTTTGTATTTTCAATGATTTAGCGATCGCCTCTCGCGTTTTGCAAAAACTCGGACTTGTCCAAAAAATCCTGATTGTAGACTTAGATGTCCATCAGGGAGATGGGACTGCTTTTATCTTCCAAGGCGACGAGACTGTTTTCACTTTCTCGATGCACTGTGAAGTCAATTTTCCCGGCACTAAGCAAAAAAGCGATTTGGATGTTCCCCTACCAGTGGGAATGGAAGATGATGCTTATTTACAAACTTTAGCAAGTTTTTTATCAGATTTACTGTCGGATGTCAAGCCCGATCTAGTATTTTACGATGCTGGTGTCGATCCCCATGTAGGCGATCGCTTGGGAAAATTAGCCTTAACCGATGCTGGTATTTTCCGCCGAGAAATGCAGGTTTTAAGTACCTGTGTAGGTAGTGGTTATCCCGTTGCCTGTGTCATTGGTGGCGGTTATGCCGATGATATGAAATCCCTTGTTTGGAGACACTCACTACTGCATCGCGCTGCTAGTGAAGTGTACCGACACTTGCGACTATAGGAGGCAGAAGGCAGAAGTCAATAGCAATACTCTCCAGTATCCACTCTCTATTCCCCAATCCCCAGTCGCCAATTCCCAATGCCCAGTACCCAATCCCTAATCCTCTAGTCCCATAATTCTTCACTTGAAATCAACTCCAAGGTTAATGCAGGCATTCGTCTAATTCGATACAATTTATAGGCTAGGAGAGCCGAGGAGAATGAAGTGGTCTTATCAAAAGGCTTTGAAATTGAGATGTATACCGGCACGCCTCAAGGTGAAATCGTCGGTCTCTCTGACAAAATCGTCGGGTCTTTGGATGGATTTGTGCGCGAGCCAGATAGCCGCAACGTAGAATACACAACTAGCCCATCCAGTAATTATGAGAATCTTTTGTGCGCTTTGCTGCGTCCACGCCGGGAGTTGCGAAACTACCTCCAACGCTTGGGCAATTACACCCTAATTCCGGGGAGTACTCTGTCTTTGGATGGGGGCGATCGCTTTTTTCGTTCCGACCCCACTAATCCTTATCACGACTATATTGAAAATACCTACGGCACAAAAGTAGTTACCGCCAGCGTTCATATCAACATTGGCATCAGCGACCCGGAATTACTAATGCGGGCTTGTAGGGTCATCCGTGTGGAAGCGCCTTTATTTCTTGCCCTCAGCGCCTCATCTCCCTTCTTAAATAGCAAAACTACTGGCTATCACTCCACCCGTTGGGGTATCTTCCCACAAACACCTTCCCATGTGCCCTTATTTGCCAGCCATGCCCATCATATAGAGTGGGTGGAAAATCAGCTAGCTGCTGGCACAATGCAAAACGTGCGACATTTATGGGCATCGGTAAGACCAAATGGCGATCGCCGCCCTTATGACCTAAATCGTCTGGAACTGCGAATCTGCGATTTAGTTACAGATCCGATTGCTTTACTAGCAATTACTGCCCTGTTGGAAGCACGGTTGTTGCAGGTCATAGATAACCCTCACCTCGATCCTTTAACCCAAAGCAATTTTTCTCCTGAAGAACTCGTTGCCCTCACTGTTAGTAACGAAGCAGCGGCGGCTAGTGCTAGTCTTGATGCTCAACTAAAGCATTGGCAAGATGGCACAAACATCCTAGCCAGAGATTGGATTGCCCAAATGTATCAAGAAGTTTGGGCGATCGCTAAACAACAAGGCTTTAGTTGTTTCCTGTCTCCTCTCCAAAAACTCCTCCGCGAAGGTAATGAAGCCCAACAGTGGCTGCAACTGCACGCAGTTGGTTTTGACTGTCAGCGCGTCATCACCCAGGCTATTGTTGCTACGCAAGAACGGGAACTGGAACTAGAAAACAAATTGTGTTCGTCCCTCGTGGCTTAACACTACGGAGGCAAGAAATGGAGGGGCAGAGGATAATCTGTTACAAGTCTTTCCCTACTCCTCCACTACGCACTCCCTCTTAGTGGTTTAACACTGCATCCCCTGTCTTCATACAAATGTTAGAGTTTCCTGGAGACACAACAACTCTGGGCAACTCCACAAAATATATTTTCTTTTAAAAAAGGATATTGTCTGATTTTAGTTAAAAAGACCTTAGATCCTATTTTGGGATAATTTATAATTTTGTTTTAAAAATCTAATAGATAGAAATTGCGTGATATTTATTAACAAAACCTATATATAACCTCTATCTTATGGTAGATTTTTAAATTGTAAAATATCATTTTATACAAACTAGTAGATATACGGACAATGCCTCAGGTAGTTTTAGTTAATCCGCAAATTCCCCCTAATACAGGCAATATTGCACGTACGTGCGCTGCTACGGGTACAGAATTACATTTAGTGGGGCCTTTAGGATTTGAAATTAGCGATCGCTACCTTAAAAGAGCCGGTTTAGATTACTGGCCTTACGTCAAGCTGCACTATCACGAAACACTAGAAGCCTTTAAAAACATGCATCAAGTGCGTGGGGGCAGATGGTTGGGGTTCAGTGTCAAGGGCAGTTTTAATTACGTCGATTTCCAATTTCAAGCTGATGATTGGTTGCTTTTCGGTAGTGAAACCACTGGCTTATCACCAGTAATTTTGTCAGCTTGTGATGCTACTCTTCATATTCCTATGGCACAACCTCAGGTTCGCAGTTTGAATCTTTCCGTAAGTGTAGCAGTAGGTTTGTTTGAAGCCCGTCGTCAATTGGGTTATTTACTGTAATCTTTATTTGTAAATTTTATAAGTATGAATACCTGTAAAATCTAAAATATAAATTCAAAAACTTTATTGATTGAAGAAATTAGCTCCGTTGTTATCTAAAATACATTGTTGTTATTTATACTTTAAAATTACTGTTTTCTGTGATTATAGTGAAAAATACTCACTAATCAAAGTGCGTTGATATAAGAAATTTGTATAGGGAATATCTGGGTATAACAAATTTGAATGATAGATTTTGATGAATTTGAATTGTTTTGGCTGGAGGAACAAAAACACTAAGACTTAGTCTTATGAAGCATTTGAGCTTTTTGGACTGAATAAGTATTTTTCAGGAGGACAAAAGTAGCTATAAGTTTGTACGGTTGTCTTTTAGGGAATAATCAACGTAAAGTCTCGTGTTGGGAAGACTGATCGGGTAGAAAAACCTTGAAGATATCTACAGCAGGGGGCATCGCTTTTCCAGAAGTCGTAACAACTCAATTGCTGACAGCGACAAAAAGCTGGTAAATAATATTTTCCAGTCACAGCTAATGAAGCAAGAGCAGACAACTGCAAAAAGTAACATGTTCTAGGGTGTTGAGGAGTGAAGCGGACAAGTAAGCACAGCAATTTTTAAGTTTTGCTAACAGGTGTGAACTTGTCTAAATCAGAGAAGCAGGTTAATCTTGCGTAAGTATCTCTGGTGAATGTGATATTGATCCATAGTTCGATGTGATCTAAATCATTGACTAGTATCAGACTGAAAAATCGAGATCAGTTAAGCGCTAGTGATCATAGGAGGTCGTCTTTGAAACGAGCATTGAAAAAAAGAGTGAAGGCTGTGCTGAAAAATACCCCCAGCAACGATGATGCCCCATTAGAGCAGCTAAATGTAGTTAATCCAACGGTTATTAACCGTCGGGTGCGGACTAAAGCCGCCATGATTGGCTTGGCAATCTCAATGGGAGCAACCAGCCTTTTGGTGGCTCGGCAAAGCGATCAAGCCCAAGCAGCAGCACCTGTAGGCAGCCAAAAGGCAGCCTCAAGTATTCCGGCTGCTCCTGACACTGAAATGAAATTTGCTCACATAAAGCTGAAGAACAAAATAATCTCATCAGCGAGTGTGCCAGAAAACGCTGTCATCGTGGAACCGACAGCAATTTCACAGTTGCCTGGGCTTGAAGCTAAATTGCAAGTTGCAGCAAGCGGAATATCAGTACAAGTTCCTGCATCAGAAACTTTTTCCAAAACAGCTTATAAAACTTCCGTCTTCCAGCAACCTCAATTGTTACAGGGAGTGCAAGCAGCTAACCAGTCGGGAGAGACAATAGAAAAATTGTCTAGTACTAGTGGTGTTGCTAACGGACAAACCGCATTCCTGAAAGCCCAACCACAAACAGAGGCACAACAAAGCACAGTCGCCAGTAGTGAAGTTAATGCTCAACTCAAGGCGCAACAAGAGTTTGCACTGAATAACTTACAAGAAAAATCGAACCGTTTAAGAAAAAGCCTGGCGGAGTTGCGGTCTGGGGAGTCCAAAAATTTATCAAAATCTGCCATCAAGGTAGCACAAGCAACGACAACAGAAACAACACAAGAGAACCTACCACCATTAAGTGCGAGTAGCACGGTAATAGAACAGTCACCTACTCTCACTGAAGCTAACGAAGCAAATGTCTTATTGGGGTTGAAACAGCCACAAGTACCAAGTGAACTGATGCAGCAAGCAGCAACAACACCTGCACCAGCCACACCAAAAGTTGTCGCTTCATCAAACACTACAGCCTACGAAGTTAAACCTGGAGATACACTGGCAGCGATCGCCGGCAGATACAATACTTCAGTTTCAGAACTAGTCAAGGCAAATAATCTCAGCGATCCCAATCAACTGAAAATCAGTCAAACACTGATTATTCCTGTTGCTCAGGTTGAGCGTAGAAATGTCCCACAGACATCAGTGTTA
The DNA here is from genome assembly GCF_034531165.2 of Dendronalium sp. ChiSLP03b. NCBI lineage: Bacteria > Bacillati > Cyanobacteriota > Cyanophyceae > Nostocales > Nostocaceae > Dendronalium > Dendronalium sp. ChiSLP03b. Next base: position 59,304 of record NZ_JAVRBR020000096.1, read on the forward strand.
GTTAAGCCATCTTACGTGCAGTCCAACAGTAATTCCAAGGTAGCCACTTACCCTGCGAACACTGTTAGTGTCTATCCAAATTTATCAGCTGCTTCACAGTTACCAGTCTTGGCCGACAACAGCAGTATTAATGTCCCAACACCAGAAACTGCGAATAACCAAATACAGCCAAATACTGCCATTGCACCCAAAAAAGACACTGCCAATGCCAACACTAACGGTTTAGGTGGTGATACTCCAGTACCAACAGCTTTTGCTGAGATGCAGCTGCCTAAAAAACCAGGTCAAAAGGTAGCAGTAGCAAAAAATGAACGTCTCCGCACCTTACAAGCGGAAATTCAGAGATTACAGGAGAAATACCGCGCCCAACAGTCTGGGAATGTAGTTGCGCCAGCAGCTAATGAGCCTGAAAGCAATAGTGCTGCCGTGCCCATTCCCGTTGCTAGTCCAAATAATTTTGCCGTGTCCACACCTGTTTCGGGACGTAAGGATTTCGCGGTGCCAATTCCCGTTCCTAGCCCAATAGCACCTAGCTATAGCAATCAACCAGTCAAGCCCCAATTCCGTGCGACTCTCCCCGTTAACGAGCCAATAAACCCAGAGTTCTTGCCCAATCAAGCAGATGGTCAGTTGACTACTCGTAACGCATCTGGCAGTCGGATAGCAACGCCTCCTATTGGTGTTAATACCTCTGGCTCTATGGGGAGGATGCGGGGAACCACTGTTACTCCAAAAGTCTCACTCCCGCCTTTGGCAGCAGTAGATCAATACTTGCCAAAACCGATTGACGAGACTATTCCACCTCCTTCAACCTCTTCTGTAGCCTATGTTTGGCCTGCAAAAGGTGTAATGACCTCTGGCTATGGGTGGCGCTGGGGAAGAATGCACAAGGGAATTGACGTTGCTAACGCTACTGGCACACCAATTTACGCATCAGCTGATGGTGTAGTAGAGAAGGCTGGTTGGAACAAAGGTGGCTATGGCAACCTCGTCGATATCCGCCATCCTGATGGCAGCATGACTCGCTATGGTCATAACAGCAAGATTATGGTAAAAGCAGGTCAGCAAGTACGCCAAGGAGAAATAATTGCTGCTATGGGTAGTACAGGTTTCAGTACTGGTCCACACAGCCACTTTGAAATCCATCCATCAGGCAAAGGAGCTGTTAACCCAATAGCTATGCTACCGCGCCTATAATTCCTGGTTGACTTTAACTAAAATAATTATCTTATTCGTAAGAGGGAGTTTAGCTCCCTCTTTTGTTTTTAGTCAACATAGTAAGCAAAGGATGAGGAAGAGTTTAGATTACCTTTTAACTAAAATACAGTTCAGTTCAGGAAAGTTATCTGTTGAGGCAAGTAGGGGGAGAGAAAAAATAAATGCTTAACTGAACCTTATTAGCATTTAACTGTCCACTTACTTAACTGCATTTTAATAATTTCTCCAGAGCAAAGATGGAAATAAGATTGTTTCTTAATACTACGAAAATATCTGTCTCTTATTGAATACACAATAAGTTTTTACAAAAAAATATCTTACTTAGAGTGTTGTCTTGCAGGTTTTGCAGCATGTTAATTGCTGTATAACAGTTAATGGACAATGTGGTAAAAATGACCACTTTTTCTACTCATTTGATTACTATCTCAAACTATGGTTATACATAAATTTTGTAAATAAAATGATACTGGTAAGTAACTGCACTATTTTTATTTATATAAATAAAGCTTAATAAGCTAAAGCGCATTTAATTGACATAAATACTGTTACTAATCGTTAAATGTTTACTATTAACAGTGTGTAGTTTTCTTAACGATAAACCTTAGCATTTTACTTAACTCAGCTTTAGTTAATTATTAGTTAATTAACAAAAATGCAAGTTATAGTAGATCGAAGTAAAAATAAACTCAAGAGAGTATCTAGTAGAATTACAGATAAAAATCAAGTTTATGGATTAAAATAAATTGCTAAAATGATGGCTATGGAAGAAACTTTGAAAATTATATTCGTAGGTTCTAATGAAGTAGAAAGTCTGGCAATAAATCAGACATTCAAGATGACTGATGAAACAATGCAATTATCAGCAGGCAGGGAATGCCCAGAAGCGATGTCTAACGATAAACTACCATATGTATCAGTAGATATTACCCACGCTATCCAAGGAATTAATGAAACCTGCTCAGAAGAGGAAGACAGTTTTAGGGGAAGTTTATTCAATATCACTACTGGAGAGCAACAAGACAGCGATCGCGGAGGCAAGTGCCATCAGGAAATCATGATATTTGGTGGACAACAGCACACCAATTTGGCAGAAAAATCAATTTCTTGCCATATGTTTAAACAACTGGAAATACTCCAGCGGTTAACAAACTCGATCAACCAGCAATTAATCTATTTACCTCAATTATTAGACAAGATAGTACAAGAAGTTTGTAATGTTATTGATGATGCTCAGTTTTGTTTTATAGCATTACATAACCCCCAAACTCAACAGTTAGAGCTAAACGCTAAAGCTGGGATAGATGTAGATAAACTATTTTTACTTAAATTGAGTGGCGATATAGAAGGTAGAGATGCATGGAGTCGAAGAGAAGCCTCAATTTGCGATCGTGTACCCGCTCATACCAAGTCAAACTCATTATATCAAGTATTTGCTACAGGTATTCCCCAATTGTTTCAAGGAAGTAAGAATACTGAAGAGAGTATTGTTAAAGACTGTCCCGTCTTCTTGCATCCCTGTTTTTCGATGTTTTCTTATTTCAATCCTTCTTCAATGTATGCTGTAGCGATAGAGTCAGCACAAGCAGGAAGATTGGGAGTCCTAGTAATTGGTAACTGGGAAGATACTCATGCTTTTGATGTGACTTCACAAAAGCTTTTGGATGCAGTTGTTGATGTGGTAGCGATCGCCATCAATAATGCCAGAATGGATCGAGCTTTCAAAGAGCAAGAAGAACACTTAGCTAGACAAACAGCAATTTTATTAGAGCAAACTCGCGAACTTGAAAAAAACCGACACCAAATTCAGCTACAGAATTTGCAACTTTCAGAAGCGGCAAAGTTAAAGTCGCAATTTTTAGCTACTACTTCTCATGAACTTCGCACTCCCCTAAACGTGATTTTAGGGTTATCGCAAGTGATGTTGCGCCAACGTAATTCAACCTTGTCTGAGCAACAAATAGACATGCTGCAACGCATTCTCAGTAATGGCAATCAGTTGCTAGAAGTTCTTGAAGATATGCTCTACTTTACTACTGTCGAAGCTGGTTGCCTTTCGTTACAGGTAGAAGAATTTAATTTGGCTACTTTAGTATTGACAACTGTCGCTGAACACCACTCAGTAGCAGAAAAAAAATTATTAAATTTACAAGTAGACATCAACCTCGTTCATCCCTTTGTAGTGAACGACAGTAACCGTCTCAAACAAGTTTTGGTCAAGCTGTTATTAAACGCTATTAAGTTCACAGAAACTGGCGGGATAGCAGTGAAATTGTGGGAAATTTCTAGGGACAGAATTGCGATCGCAGTTGAAGATAGCGGTATTGGTATTGCTGAGTCTGACCTGGAGTATATTTTTGAGCAATTTCGCCAAGTCGATCAAACGACTACACGCAAATATAGTGGTACTGGTTTGGGGTTAGCAATTACCAAATCATTAGTAGAAATCATGCAAGGTACAATCAGCGTTACCAGCAAACTGCGAGAAGGTTCGACATTCTGTGTCGAATTGCCAAGAACAATCGAAGTCACGAATTAGGAGTTATTTCTCTGTTATCTTCCCCTGCTCCACGGCAGTTGCTCCTCTTTCCTCTCTGCTATCCTGAGCTTGGCAGAACGCGATCGCGGGTTATTGGCAATTTCCTCTTCTTGAGCAATAATTGGCTTTTTAGTCAAGACCCGCAATGAAGGTGAATTTCGTAAACTATGCTTGACTAAGCGGTCTTCCAGGCTATGAAAACTGATAATGGCAATTCTGCCACCTGGAACTAGAGCGTTAGGTGCTTTCTCCAAGAAAGTTTCTAAAGACTTTAACTCGTCGTTGACGACAATTCGCAAAGCTTGAAAAACACGGGTAGCAGGGTGAATTCTACCATAGCGGTATTTTGGAGGAACAGAAGCAGCGATCGCCTCAGCTAATTCTGTAGTTGTGTGCAACGGTCGTTTTTCCAGAATACGTCTGGCAATCCGCCGCGATAGTCTTTCTTCACCATATTTAAAGAAAATTTCCGCTAATTCCGTTTCATCCCATTCATTAATCACATCAGCTGCGGTTAGCGGTTGTCGCTTATCCATTCGCATATCCAGATCGGCTGTGTGCCGAAAGCTAAAACCCCGTTCTGGCCGATCTAAATGGTAAGAACTTACTCCTAAATCGGCAAGGATACCGTCGAAAGTGTTAGAAGTAAACTGATACGCAGCAAAATTGCTGAGGATAAATTGTATGCGTTCTCCATACTCAGCTAGTTGTTTCTGTGCCACCACTAAAGCATCCTCATCTTGGTCAATCGCCGTTAGCTGTATATCCGCAGCAGCAGCCAATATCAGGCGACTGTGACCACCACCGCCTACCGTAGCATCCAAATAATGCCCGCCGGGACGCACTGCTAAACCCTCAATTACCTCCCGACTTAAGACCGGCACATGAAAAAATTCCTGCGCCTCAATTCTCTGCATATCGAGCTTCCATATAATAGTTGAAGAAGTGAAACAAAATGCAACATCAAATCAAATCCCTTCGCTGCCACCCTATCTCCAACATACTCCTGTATGGGCAATACATGTAAAAGCCTCTAGAGAGGCTTTCCTAAAAATATTGCCCTTACAAATCTGATTTTGGCAGACACGGTAAATCGGGTCTGGTTGGCATCTACGCGGTTCAAGTCAAAATTTTCACAATGGGAGAACACGGAATTTATGGCAAGACTAGAAACCCGCACTGAACCCATGGTGCTGAATATGGGACCTCACCATCCCTCAATGCACGGGGTACTGCGGCTAATTGTCACTTTGGATGGCGAAGATGTCGTTGATTGTGAACCGGTAATCGGCTATCTCCACCGAGGAATGGAAAAAATTGCCGAGAACCGGACTAATGTAATGTACGTTCCCTACGTTAGTCGATGGGACTACGCAGCGGGAATGTTCAACGAAGCTGTCACTGTCAACGCGCCAGAAAAATTGGCAGGCGTTGCTGTACCCAAACGCGCCAGCTACATTCGCGTCATCATGCTGGAATTAAACCGTATTGCTAACCATTTGCTGTGGTTTGGCCCATTCCTAGCAGACGTGGGCGCGCAAACTCCCTTCTTTTACCAGTTCCGAGAACGGGAGATGATTTATGATTTGTGGGAAGCTGCCACAGGATACCGGATGGTAAATAACAACTATTTCCGTGTTGGCGGTGTGGCAGCCGATTTGCCCTATGGTTGGGTAGATAAGTGTCTGGAATTCTGCGACTACTTATTACCGAAAGTTGATGAATACGAACGCTTGGTTACTAATAACCCTATCTTCCGCCGTCGTGTTGAAGGTATTGGTACGATAACCCGCGAAGAAGCGCTTAACTGGGGGCTATCTGGCCCAATGTTACGCGCTTCTGGAGTGAAGTGGGATCTGCGGAAAGTTGACCATTACGAGTGCTACGACGACTTCGACTGGGAAGTGCAGTGGGAAACAGCTGGTGATTGCTTTGCCCGTTACGTGGTGCGGATGCGGGAAATGCGCGAATCTGTGAAGATTATTCGTCAAGCCATCAAAGGACTACCCGGAGGCCCCTACGAAAACCTCGAAGCCAAGCGCTTAGCTGCTGGGAAAAAATCAGAGTGGGATGCGTTTGATTACCAGTACATTGGCAAGAAAGTTTCCCCGACCTTTAAGATGCCCAAGGGTGAAATTTACTCCCGTGTAGAAAGCGGCAAAGGTGAACTGGGAATTTATTTAGTTGGTGATGATAACGTTTTCCCCTGGCGATGGAAAATTCGTCCGGCAGATTTCAACAACCTCCAGATTCTACCTACTTTACTACGGGGAATGAAGGTAGCAGATATTGTGGTTATTCTCGGTAGTATTGACGTGATTATGGGATCTGTAGACAGATAAGCTCAAGCCCATTCCAAAAGCATCAATACTCGTAGGGTTGTTGACTGTTGACTCTCAACGGTCAACAGTCTACTAGAGTTAATGTGCAATTTTCTTGACGTAACAACTGAACTGGTTAAAATTTGAACTAAAAAATTAAAAAAAATGTTAATTTTTAATATCTTATGATTAATTCTGTAAAAAAATTGTGGTTTCAAACTTATATTTTTAATTCTTAATTACCTTGAATACAGCAATTAGTATTCTATTTGATGAAAATCTAATTAGTGCTTTTAATTCAGTATGATTTTTTAGCAAGAGTCTTGATAAATTAATATATAAATGTGACAGTCTTTACTTACTTGTAGTTATAGAATTGTGCAAATTTATTCTCAATCAGAGTCTGACCCTAGCTCCAACCCCCACATTGAACAGGGTTTGCAAAGAGTTTTAGACCGCCTTGTCAGAACAATGCATCGAAATGAATTAATCCGACAGACGACGGATCAACTCAGACAAACACTTCAGGTCGATCGCGTGGTTTTGTATTACTTTTATTGGCAATGGCACGGGCAGGTCACTTTTGAATCCTTAAGTAATAATAAATTTTCCATATTAGGTTCAACAGGAGCAGATAATTGTTTTAATAACGATTATGCAGCTCTGTATTTAGCTGGACGGGTAAGAGCGATCGCTGATATTGAATTAGAACCAATCCAGACTTGTCACAGAGATTTTCTCCGTAGTATACAAGTGCGTGCCAACCTAGTCGTACCAATTTTAATACCCAGAGGATTGTGGGGATTGTTAGCAGCTCATCACTGCCAAGAGCCTCGTTCTTGGTCGTCATTAGATATTGAAATGATGCAAACAGCAGCACAAACTTTAGCAACAGACTCCAACATCTTAGAGAGTTAGAATACGAAAGATAGAGTATCCAAAATTAAGGCTTGGAGTTCATCTAATTCTCATGATTTGTGTTTGGCTATACTAAAATATTCGGGGAATTGCTGTAAATAATAAACTTGTTGATCGGTTTATTTAAGTTTATTAAATCTAGACCTAAAATTCTGTATCATCACAATAATCATCAAAATATGACTTACACAGATAGCAACGCTGAAAGTAGTAAATACAGGTAGATTCAGCCTTTTAATGAAAATTACCGTTCCAAAACTAAAAATTATACTAGCTATAAAAGCTAATAAATTTTTAATCACAATATTCTCCTAGTTATTAGTAAATCAGACTTAATTTACTAATAAGATATTAATTCGTATGAATACCGTAAAAGGCGTTACTGATAAACCTTTTAATCAATTTATTTAGATTAATTTAATCTTCAATTGTTTTTCTCAAAAGCGATGTCTTCTCCTGTAGTCAACGCTGCGCGTAGCTTGCTTCCCTGTAAGGGTACGACAAGCTGCTACCCTGCGGGTTCTGCGAAGCAGTATGCGTCAAGCCGATATTCAGCAGGTAAATGAGGAAATTAATGGTATTTTTTACTCATGACGCCATCAGTTTCAGAAATCAGAGTACAAGATATTGACCACTTTGGGATAGTGGCTCAGGGAATACAAAGCCCAGCAATCTACTGACCTAGTGTTTCTACATTGGCACTTTGTTCTGCTAAAGGAGAAGATAAAACATCAATTTCTCGAACTTCTCCCACCATGTGGCTTGTTGCTTGCATTTATTCTTAAGGTTTTAATAATTCTACCTTGAGAATCTTTGACAAATTGGTCATAAAGAAATTGAGTCATTCAATAATACGTTTTAAATCTTGTAAAACTGCGGCGGCTGATTGATAGCGATCGCTAAAATGATAGCGCACCATCTTATCTAAAATTACGGCTAATTCTTCATTAACTTGTGTTGTTTTTCGCCAGATGATATTACCCGTATCTGGGTCTGGGTGGAGTTCTTGGGGTAGTATTCCAGTAATGGCTTGAATACCCATCATCCCCAAAGCGTAAATATCACTAGACAAGCGAGGATGACCAGCCATTTGCTCTGGTGGTGCATAACCCCGCGTGCCAATGGCTACTGTTGCTAATTCTGTTTGTTCGCTAGTCGGTGGTTGCATTAACTTAACTGCACCAAAATCAATTAACACTAGCCGATTATCTTGAACGCATCTAATAATATTAGTTGGTTTGATATCCCGATGAATTACACGATGCTCGTGAACAAATGCCAAAACTTCTAAAACTCCTTTGAGCATGTCAATGACAAAAGATTCATTTTGTACGCCTTGCACAGGTGGTAATTCTTCACCAAGCGTATGCCCAGGAATATATTCTTCAACTAAATAAAATTCTTGGTTATCTTCAAAATAAGCTAGCAATTCCGGAATTTGATGGTGTTTACCCAAAGCTTCTAAAATTTCTGCCTCGGTATTAAATAACCTTCTAGCAACTTCTAAAAATTTTGTGTCTCGACGTGCTGGCATTAGCTGTTTCACTACACAGCTAGGATTACCCGGTCGCTGAGTATCTTTTGCTAAATAAGTGCGACCAAATCCACCAGCACCGAGAACTTTAGATATTTGATAGCGTCCACCCAAAAGCAAATCGCCAGTACTTTTTTCTGGTGTTGTTAGTGTAGATGCAGTATGTAGATCGCGAATTATAGTCGTGTCTGCGGTAGTTATAGTTTCTTTTAAAAGGGTATTTAACTGGTCGATCGCTTCTTTTTGTTGTTCAACTTGCAGGATAATAACCTTAGTTTGCTGCTGAGTCTGGTAAGTGGTGTAAGCCATGACAATAACACCACTCATAACTAAGGCTATGGCTGGGGGAATTAGTGGTATCCACCCTGCTTGGAGAAACAAACCAGCGCATATCCCCACCAAGCCAGCTAGGGTTGTACTTCCTACCACTAGCAGCAATAAAGGATGTCGTAACTGCCATGCTAAAACACCGCCCACCAGTGACCAACCCCACACCCACAAGAATTCAACCCAGTCAGTCCAGTACCAAATTAAAGGCCTTCCATCCAGCACTGAACTGAGAAGCTGACTTGCGATCTGTGCATGTATAAAGACAGCAGGCATTCTGGCTGGTTGCTCTGGTGAAGTACTATAGGGTGTATATAAACCAGGATGCAGACTCGCAGCAGTTGTGCCGATAATTACGAGTCGGTCTTTCACCCAATTAGGATTGAGTTGATTGTTGAGGACTTGTGTCAGAGTTACCTCTTGGGCCAGGCGGTTGGGATGGCGGTAATTCAAAAGTATTTGATAACCAGCCGTATCCAGACCTTTGTAGCTACCAGAATTTGCTTTCAGAGTTTGGAAGTAAGTTTTACCCAGATGGAAATTGTATTGGTCGGGAAAATCTATTTCCAATCCTTGTTTTTCTAAATAATTAATTGCCAATAAAGCAGCAAACGAGTATGTAGTTGTACATTTGCTATCTGTAGAGTGGGCAAATAATAAACTGCGGCGGACAATTTGATCCTCCTGGTTATCAGGAATCAAATCGCTAAAGCCGATATTGTCTACAGGAAAACTAGGCGGTGGTGGAATTTCCGATCTGCCCATGCTGCTTAACAAGCAAGTGCCAATGATGTTGTCTTGACTCCTCAGACCAGCAGCCAAATTTTTTTGGTCTGGACGGTAAATATTTAGACCAATGACACGCGGTTTATAGGACTCTAGTTTTGCTAATAGCTGATTGATTGTGGTATCCGACAAGGGCCATTTCTGTTGGGCCACATCTTCTTCAGTAATTGTTACTAGTAAAATCCGGGGATCGGGAGGTTCAGCAGGACGCGATCGCAGCATTCGATCGTAAGCTTGTAATTCCCAAGACTGCAACCATTTGAGTTCGCGAACGCCCCATACCAAAGCAGTGACACCCAAACTAGTGACCAGAATCGGCAACCAATTTTTGTTGGCAAAAGTGTCACCAGAACTCTTGTCTTTTGCCAACGCGGCTCGGAGTCTTGCTAATATTCCATTAATCACAGCGTTGCAGCGGTAGCCTGAATTTGATAAATGTTGCCAATCCCAAGAAGTGCCGAACTCAGGATTAAAGGCAATTTAACCCAAGTTGTATTTAATTTAGCAGTTTACTTGGTTTTTCGAGGCGATCGCGATCGCTGAGGTAATGGGGACTGGGAACTGGTGACTAGAAAAGAATTTTCCTAATCCCTAGTCGCCTTCACTCTAGCGTATGCTGTTTACTTGCCATAGGTAACCACGCTTCAGACACTTCTTCGTTGCCGCCATAACTTGCAACTTTGTCTTGTGGTATAAAATCAGCCAGAGTAACTATAGGCAGTTTGCAAGACAAGCAAGATGAGTGCGATTGCCATTGTACTGTTGAGACATTCAAATCTTTGATTAACCCGGTGCGTATATCCAGCACCCAGCCATGAACAGTAGGCGCATCTTTTTCATGGAGTACCTTACGCATAATAGAAGTTTGGTAAAGATTTTTAACCTGTGCCAGAACGTTAATTTCCGCTAAACGATTCAGACGTTCTTCTCTGGTTGGCAAAGCATCAATTTCGTCTTGTTTCTGTAAGTAGAGTTCCCGAATCGGATTTACCCAGTTATCAATTATTCCGGTTGTTTTTCCTTCTAAAGCAGCTGTAATGCCACCACAGCCATAGTGACCACAAACGATAATGTGTTTAACTTGAAGATGGCAAATTGCGTACTCTAAAACAGCTAATAAGTTAATATCTGTGAGAGAAACTTGATTAGCAATATTACGATGTACAAATAACTCTCCGGGTTCTGTACGGGTAAAGTTTGTTAGGGGCAGACGACTATCAGAACAACCAATGTAGAGAAAAGGTGGTGTTTGTCCGCTTGCCAAATTTTCAAAATAATTTGGGTCTAAGGCCAGTTTTTCTGTAACCCAAGCCTGATTATTTTGGATCAGTTCATCAATGCTGTGATATTTCATCAGTATTTCATGCAGTCTATTATCTATATTTTACTTTCTCTACATTTTTGCAGATATTGAATAAATCTGAAGCAATCTTGAATTATGAAAATTCGCAGTCATTAGTCATTAGTTGTTCTCCCCCTACTCTCACTGCCTTTCTGATAACACAAATTGTTATACTTTTAAAGGTTACTCTATGCCGTCAAATTTGAGTTGAGAGTGAAAAGTGGAGTTGAGAACGATGAAAGAAGATAGTATCGCGATCGCTGGTTTTCACGCTCATATTTACTACGATGCCGCCAGTCGAGATGCCGCTGCACGCGTACGCGAAGAATTGGGGGCGAGGTTTGAGGTGCGACTTGGGCGCTGGCACGATTTGCCCATCGGGCCACACCCAAAAGCAATGTATCAAGTGGCATTCTTACCAAATCAGTTTGCTAACATCGTCCCCTGGCTAATGCTGAATCGTGAGGGATTGGATGTTTTGGTTCATCCTGAGACAGGCGATGATGTCGCAGATCATACAGAACATGCTCTATGGCTAGGAGAAAAGCTAGAGTTGAATGTTGAATTCTTACGGCGGATTAGAACAACTCAATAAAACATTAGTTTCATCAACCTTTCCCTGCTAGCTTTCCTGCGTTTAAGGCCAATTGGTAGATTATAGCGATCGCAAACACCCATCTTACAAAAAACCTGGAATTACAGTAATGTAGATTTTGTTTGGTTTTCAGCTTAAATTAATACTACTAAACCATCTCAAACTCTAATTGATGACTCTTGAGAAAGTCATGAGTGAAATGATCTACCACATTGGTATCAGCAAGTTCTAAATTATAAAAATCTACAACCTCATGCTCAAAATATGGCCCTGCGTGCCAAGTTCCTTCATTTAACTTGATAAAACAATTTCCTGGAATACGGAAAGCTGCAATTTTCTCTAACGCTGGTTCATTCATATCATTACGAGGAGGACAAACTGCAATTAACCAGTCTTTTCCTTCCAAAGAACCTAAACATTGAGTACATTGCACGTGACGAGTAATTTTATGGAATTTCTGTCCTCGCTTTTGCAGCCGCATAATATAAAATCGCGGAGTTCCATTCTGTAAATTTAATTGAGCATCTTCTGCATCAAAAGCTTTACCGTCTTGGCTAGCAAAAATCACCTGTCCGTAACGCCGAAAATTTTCTGGTGTCACCCATTCAGCTTGTAATTGTTGTACTGTCTGTGATGTATTCATAAAAAAATCTTGATTGCATGGAAAAAAAGCACGCTCATTACCAATAAGAATTCAGTTCTTTAGGAATGAGTGACTTAGGAATGATAGAAGCTTGTTTTTCTTTATCTGAAGGTTTTGTATACCACCAAGCCCAAGCTAGTAAAACCGCTTGTAAGGGAAGTCTGACTACGTGAACCCAAGGTGAATTGGGTATACCATCAACCTTAATCAGATTCACCGCCATGTTGATATTGGCTGGGTAAACGGCAATAAAAAGAGCAAACAATCCCCAAGCAGCTGCTTGACTGACAGGCGGGACTAATAACCCGATACCACCTAAAATTTCATAAAAGCCGCTGAGATAAACCAACCCTAAAGGATAGGGAAGTTGCGGTGGCACAATTCTTACATATTGTTCTGGTACAACAAAGTGTGTCACTCCCACTACGATGATAGATACAGCAAGGATGACACGTAAGAGTTCCTTATGCTTATTCATTGCTTTAGCCTGATTCTATACTTGCACGTACTAAAACAGTGTTATCGATTGGTGTCAGCCTGTCTTCGGTCAACAGTAGGAAAAATCCGCAAACCACTTTTAAAATACCACTTACGACTTTAGAGTATTTTAGTAACTAAATTGACTATCAATCTTAAGGTCAGTCTATGAAAATAAATTACAGTCGCCGTCAATTTTTCTTATATGGTTCAGCTACCTTTGCTACTAGCCTACTGCTGAAAGCTTGCAGTAGCAACCAAACGCAGACATTAACATCTGCTGGTCGCGAAGGGTTTAAAATAGCGATCGCCTTCCCTGGAGTCATCACCGATAAAGCTTGGAATCAATCTGGTTACGAAGGGGTGAAGCTGACTAAACAAAAGCTGGGTGCAGAAATTGCCTATGTAGAACAAGTTGCACAAGCGGATCAAACAGAAGCGCTAACAGATTTTGCCCGCAAAGGCTACAATGTGGTCTTTGCCCACGGCGGACAATTTGATGCTGCTGTGGAACAAGTAGCCTCACAGTTTCCGAATACGTTTTTTATAGCTGTTAACGGTTCTATCAAAGGTGAAAACATTGCCGCTTTGCGAATAGATCACCTACAAGGTAGCTATTTGTGTGGAATCATCGGTGCTTCGATGACTAAATCTAACAAATTAGCTTATATCGCTGGACAGGAATTTGCAGCTACACAAGAAGAATTACGGGGATTTGAATTAGGGGCAAAATCAGTTAAGCCCAATATCCAAATTATCTCTACTTTTACAGGTGATTGGAATGATGTTGCCAAGGGTAAAGAAGCAACACTGGCATTAATTTCATCTGGAGCAGATATAATTTATCAGTGGCTAGATAACGCCTCAGCCGCAGTACTCCAAACTGCCAGCGATAAGGGTATTTATGCTTTTGGTAATACTAAAGACCAATTAGATATTGCTCCAAAGGCAGTTTTAACAAGTGCCGTAAAGCGGCTAGATTTAGCAATAGTGTACCTAGCAGAATTAGCAAAACAAAAACAATTAAAAGGTCAAATATATAGTATAGGTTTAGAAAGACCAGATATATTATCTTTAGGAAAGTTTGGCACAATAGTACCAGGATCTATTAAGCAAAAGGTACTAACAACAAAGCAGGAAATTGTCGATAAAAAAATTATCTTTGAAAACTGTAAAGATGGTGGAAAAGATACGCGTTGTCTAAAAAAAGCTTAAACTTAAGCTTTAATAGATGCAATGCTTCTAGTTGTATTTTGGTAAATGATACATTTGCACTTAGAAAAAATCACTAAATCTTTTAAATCGTTTGTTGCTAACGATAACATTAGTTTCTCTGTGGAAACTGGCAAAATTCATGCGATTTTAGGAGAAAATGGAGCGGGTAAGACCACTTTAATGAATATAATTAGCGGTCTTTACCAACCCGATATCGGGCAAATTTATCTGCAAGAACAGCCAGTAACAATCAACTCACCTCATGAAGCTATCAAACTGGGAATTGGCATGATTCACCAACATTTCATGCTTGTACCCCAGTTGACTGTTACAGAAAATATCATCTTAGGTACAGAAAATACTTTGCGTCTGAACCTGCGGCAAAAACAACAAGAAATTGCTGCATTATCTCAAGCTTATGGCTTAGAAGTTAATCCAAATACCAAAGTAGAAGATTTAGCAGTAGGAACACAACAGCGGGTAGAAATTCTCAAAGTTCTTTACCGTCAAGCTAAATTATTGATTCTCGACGAACCCACAGCCGTGCTGACACCACCGGAAGTAGAATCATTAATTGCTATCTTGCAAAAACTAGCAACTGCTGGCAATACGATTATTTTTATCAGCCACAAGTTAGAAGAAGTAATTAATCTTTGCGATACAGTCACAGTGTTACGCCGAGGAAAGGTAGTAGCAACGACGACAACTAAAGAAGCGACACCTCAGCAGTTAGCTGAATTGATGGTGGGGCGCGAAGTTGCTTTACATGTAGATAAATCAACTCCATCACCAGGAAAGGTAATTTTGTCTGTACGAGGTTTGCAAGTTGTAGATGACCGTGGGGCGATCGCTGTTGATAATGTATCATTTGATTTGCGCGCAGGAGAAATTTTAGGAATTGCTGGTGTAGATGGCAATGGACAGCGAGAATTAGCAGATGCGATCGCAAATTTACGATCTATCAAACGAGGCAAAATTGAGTTTGGAGAACTCTCCTTAAAAAGGGAAGCTATCGGTTACATCCCGGAAGATAGACAGAAAATGGGTTTAGTCTTGCAGTTTAGCATCGCCCAAAATTTAATTTTGAAGGCTTTTAAAAAACTGCCATTTTGTCGTCGTTTTTTACTGCAACCAGCAGCGATTATAAATAACGCCAAGTCTGCAATACAAGAGTTTGATATCCGGGCGACGGAAGAAGATATCAAGGTGAGTCAGCTGTCGGGGGGAAATCAACAAAAGGTAATTTTAGCGCGGGAACTTGCAGGGGAACCAGATTTAATAGTAGCGATGCAACCAACTCGTGGGTTAGATGTGGGGGCGACAGCAGCAGTACATTCTCGATTATTAGCAGAACGCGATCGCGGTGCCGCTATTTTGTATATTTCTACTGAGTTAGAAGAAGTGATGGCAATGAGCGATCGCATTGCCGTAATGTACAGGGGTGAGTTTGTGGCTATTTTACATGCACAGACGACGGTGGAAGAGATTGGTTTACTAATGGGTGGGGGGAGAAGAGGACAGTAAGACGCGATTACGCAAAGAAAATAAGCTTAATTATATACAATTTTTATGTCGAGTCTTTACATTATTGGTGGTGCAAATGGTTCAGGAAAAACAACCGTTTCAATGAGTTTATTGCCTAATTTTCTAGACTGCTTTGAGTATGTGAATGCAGATGCGATTGCAGCTGGACTTTCTCCACTAAATCCAGAGTCTATGGCTATTGAAGCAGGAAGATTAATGATTACACGACTGCGAACTTATCTAATTCAGGCAGTGATTTTGCTTTTGAAACTACATTAGCGGCAAGAATTTTTGCACCTTTTATAATTGAATGTAAAGCCAAAGGCTACATAATTAATTTAATTTACTTTTGGTTACAAAGCGCTGATTTGGCAGTAAAACGGGTAGCACAACGGGTTGCCAGTGGAATTGAATATGACGGTTGTGATTATCCTTCACGTACAGGAGAGATAACTGGAATTAGCTTTATCGATTCAACCCCGATTAATGTTTGTCATAACTGTAGGGTACATTCTCACAAAGTCTTTAAAGGATTAATGAAATGGGGTAAAAATTCTGTGGGCTGGCACTTTGGCTTTAAACTTCATTTGATTATTAACGATTGTGGAGAATTACTTGCATTCCAGCTAACTCCTGCAAATGTTGATGACTGAAAGCCAGTCCCAGACATGACAAAAGACTTAATTGGTAACGCCAGTTGCTTCAAGTCGGCAGAGCCGCCCAACGCACTGGCTCAACTTTTTGGGGATAGAGGATACATATCACAAAAACTATTTGAAGAATTATATGAGCGAGGGTTGCAGTTAGTAACCAAATCCAAAAAGAAAATGAAAAATCGCTTGGTCAAGCTCATTGATAAAATTCTGTTACGCAAGCGAGCAGTCATTGAGTCGGTCAATGACCATCTCAAAAATATGTGTCAAATAGAACACTCTCGACATCGTAGTGTATTTAACTTTTTGGTCAACTTGATGGCTGGTTTGGCTGCTTACACCTATCTGCCCAAAAAACCCTCAATTGACATTTACCCAAACGATTTGCCTGCACTGCCTCCTGCCATTTTTTAGTCCCGTCGAACTCACGTTAACTTAAATGCTTATATAGGAATCCTATTTGAATTTTGAATAAATACCGTACATCTGAAGGGTGGTAAAATCAAATGTAGTGTGTCGAATAAACCATTCAAACATCCACTTCAAATGTGAGAATGTTGGAACCAAAGCACAGAAACGTCGAACCCATGTTTTGGCTTGCAACCAAATATCTTCCATAGGGTTTTGTTCAGGGCAATTAGGAGCAAAGCGAACGCAGTGTATTTTCCATTGCTCGGTTGCCAAACCTCGATTAACCTCTGACAAGAAACCTCGAATCTCTTTGGAGCGATCAGGGCAAACGCATCTAAATATAGTACATAAATACTAGCAAAGGGATAAAGGCAGCAATCGCTGGTGGTATGGAGGTTGAGCAATGAGGCTTTGATGGTAAAGTCATTGTAAAAGTAGGAATATTGCCCAGGAAGGCGTGAAGCTCAAGCCCAAAATTACAATTGCTGACCATTTTGCTGTGATGTCAGACCCACGAATAGATCGTACAAAGCGACATAAATTGATAGATATTTTGACAATAGCCATCTGTGCAGTAATATGCGGAGCAGATAGTTGGGTAGCAATTGAATTGTATGGTTGCACAAAATATGAATGGTTAAAAACGTTTTTGGAGTTACCAAACGGGATACCATCACATGATACGGCAGTCGCCTCAACGGGGGGGAACCCCCGCACGGCGCTGCCTCACATTTGCAAGAGTATTTGCCCAATTAAATCCGCAACAATTTCAGTCATGTTTCTGAAATTGGATGAAAACAGTACAGTTTAGAACGGAGGGTGAAGTTGTGGCAATTGATGGAAAAACTTTATGTGGGTCTCATGATAGTCGTATTGAACAAAGTGCAATTCAAATAGTGAGTGCATGGGCAACTACAAATAAATTAGTATTAGGACAGGTGAAAGTAGACTCGAAATCGAATGAGATTACAGCCATCCCAGAATTAATCAAAGTTTTAGAGCTTAATGGTTGTATCGTGACGATTGATGCAATCGGTTGTCAGAAAGAAATTGTGAAGTTAATTACACAACAAAACGCAGATTATGTAATTACTTTAAAAAAGAACCAAGGTAATCTGTATGAGTTAGTAGAAGAACTATTTAAGTTAGGGATAAGTACAGGTTTTCAAGAGTTTCAACATAGCACATATAAAACCGAAGAAACAGGGCATGGGCGGCATGAAATCCGCAATTATGTGATGTTATCAGGAATTCAATCTCGGCTTGACCCTGATTCAGTTTGGTCAAACTTTAATAGTATTGGGATGGTAGAATCCGTCCGGCAAGCAGATGGTAAAACAACAGTGGAGACTCGTTATTTTATTAGTAGTCTTGAGGATAATGCCAAACAATTTGCTAATTCTGTTCGCAGTCATTGGGGAATAGAAAATTCGTTGCATTGGGTATTAGATGTAGCTTTAAAAGAAGATGATTGCCGGATTAGGAAAGATAATGCTCCACAAAATTTTGCCCTGATGCGGCAGATAGCAGTAAATCTTTTAGGTAAAGAGAAGCGTGTGAAAAGGGGAATCAAAAATAAACAGTTTTTGGCAGCAATGGATAATAACTATTTAGAAAGAGTTTTAGCTTTAACGTAAACTAGATTGTCAATAATTTAGTTAAGATTGTTGCTTATTTTCATGAATAAGCAAGCTGATTCATGAGTGAATAGTTAGCTAATTTATTTTTGTCCAAGCGTTATTTTATTAAAGATAAGCTAATTTACAGGTTGTCAAAAATTCGATTTACTTTGTTTATGTTTTGCACTTATATAGATGATTTTGAAATCCTTATTAGTTTTTGTTAGGAAATAAGGTGCGTTTTCCCTGTCAAGGGCCCCTAGCAATTAGCCTAGAAGGGATCAATGCAGCGCAAATAGCTGTGCCGCCACCACCATCTCTAGCTAGTGCAGAACCAACTGTTCTGACAGTGCTGGTATGATTACAGGGCGACCGATGACGACTTGCAGATAATCTTCAAGCTCGGACAGACTGGGAAAAGCTCTTAGCAGATTAGTTTTGACTGACTCTTGACGCTCACAGGACAACTCCCAAGTATTAAGTGAGATGAAATTATTAATTCGCTGTTGATAATCTTCTAAGC